>JAURNI010000023.1 GCA_030830305.1 Alphaproteobacteria bacterium
AATTGCATCACGGATTTCATCAAGAGAAAAGTCTGCAATTTCTTGAGCAGAATAACCATTAATAAGCATATATTTAAGTACATCTTTGCAATTTGCAATATTGGCACTGTCCGAGATATCATTGATAATTTTATCGGCTTTGGTGTGCAATTCTTCAAGTTTTGTGCTATGAAACTCTGTTGCTCTTGCATGAATTGCTTCTGCGATATCCTTGCTAAAGCCTTCAATTTTTTGAAGAGATTCTATGCTTGTGTTAACAATTTCATCTACAGTGTTAAAGCCTGCCGCAACAAGAAGTTGCGCAACAATTTCTTCAACATCAAGCTGTTGAATAAGCTCTGAAACATACTCCTCAAACTCTTTAACTTTTTTCTGTGAACTTTCCTCTTCTGTCATGAAATGCACGGCCCAACCTGTTAGCGTACTTAGAAGGCGAACATTTTGCCCTTTTCTTCCAATTGCATTACTAATATTTTCTGCTGTAAGTACAACATCAAGGTTTTTGATTTTGTGGTCGGCAATAACATTAACTATTGGAATATTTTTTAGTGCGTTAATTAAAAATGTTGGAGCATCAGGATGCCATGCAATAACATCAATTTTTTCTTCGCCAAGTTCTTTTGTAATATTTTGAATTTTTTTTCCGCGAACACCAATACAGGTTGCAACGGCATCTACGGATGAATCTTCCGAGTGAACTGCAACTTTTGACCTTGACCCTGCTTCTCTTGCAATTGCTTTAATTTGAATAACTCCATCATATATTTCCGGTATTTCGTTTTCAAAGAGCTTTCTCAAAAACTCTGGTGAAGTTCTAGATAGTGTTGCTTGTGATTGAAAGTTACTTCTTTGTATGTTATCTACAACGCCTGTAATCTTTTGACCGTTTTTCAAGCGCTCGAGTTCTCCAAAGATTAAATTTTTGCGTGGAATGAAACATTCAAATCGATCAATCGTTACCAATGCACCATTGGGTGAAACTCTTTTGATTATTCCTGTAACAATTTTATTGTGTAAGTTTTTGAAGTATTGGTACTCTGCACCTTTTTCAGCTTCAAGAACTACTTCTGAAATTTCTTTTTGTACACGGTAAAGAATGTCATGATTAAGTTCAATTGTTGGCATATCCTCGGAGATCGTGTCTCCAAGTTTAGCTCCTTTTTGAATTTTTTGAGCATCTTGAAGAGAAATTTCCGTGAGATCATTGTGAACTTTTTCAACAACCTTAAGTTCTCTCATAAATTCAACAAGACCGCTGGTTCTTCCAATTCGAACCGCAAAAGAATAACCACTTCCGAATTTATCTTTTGCAATTTGCAGGAATGCTGATTCTAATGCATCAAAAAATACTTCTTTTTTGATATTTTTTTCGCTTGCAATAGCTTCAATTGCATGAATAATTTCTTTGTTATCTCCGTATAGCAAAACTGACACAATGTTACCAATTAATTAGCCTTATTTATTACCTGAACACCTTTGTATGTGCCATCTTGAGCGATACAATGCTGACGCTGATATTCACCGGTTTGTTTGTTGATTACAACATTTACAGGTTTTAATGCATGATGAGACCTTCTCATGTTTCTTTTGGACTGTGATGTCTTTCTTTTAGGTACTGCCATTTTTTCAAAAAAGAGTGAAATTTTTTGGAATTTCACTCTTTGTATTTGAATAAAAATAAAAATCAAGTAATAATTTTGTCTTGATTATTGACTCTGTGATACTCTTTTGCTAGTGTAGTAATAACATGATTACACTAAGTGTTGTATGTACTAATAATATTTAACTCTTCAATCTTAATTTACTTTGGAGCGAAATTTCATTTAAAGCAACTTATTTTCCAAAAAAGAGAAAATCCTTTCCTTTCCAACAATGAAGTGATCTTGTACTCTAACAGTGATTGTATTAAGTGCATGAATGATGGTTTTTGTAATTTCAATATCGCTTTGCGATGGTGTGACATCTCCTGATGGATGATTATGTACAAGAATGACCGAAACACCGAAGTTATCCAAAACTATTTTTACAATTTCACGAATGTAAACGCTTGCATGATTAACCGTACCCTGTGAAAGAAGGCAGTCTTTAATTAACTGATTGTTACTGCCAAGAATTAACATTCTAAAGTGCTCAACATTTAGATATGCCATATTTATTTGGATATACTCTCGAACTCTATCCCAGTTATTAAAAGATTCCGATTTAATCGATTCAAGGTCTTCTTTAAAAGAGTTGGACATAATTTCCCTCATAATTCTTGTAAGGCACAAAAAAGATTCCCCAAGACCTTTGATGTTCTTGATATCATGCTCCTCAAAAAACAATGCTTTATGGATACTTCCTTGTGTATATTTCAGAATTTCGGTTGCAACAGGTTTGGTATCGCTTCTTGTGTTGCAATAGTATAGTAATACCTCGAGCAAATCTCTTTTTGATGCCTTTCCAAACGGTGTTTTGAGAAGACGCTCTCGTTCTCTTGCTCTGTGACCGTGAAAAAATTCTTTGTTATCTTTTGTTTCTTCCGTTGGGTACGAAAGAGTATTTTGAAGTTTTAACTTGGAATTTGCCATTGACTTGCAAAGGATAGTTAGCTACAGAGTAGGTATGTGTAATGTGCATGAGTAAAGTCAAGTCTAAAATAAACACTTGACTTCTTTACTTTGCAATTTACCATTTTGGTGGTTTTTTTCATTAAAATGAATGCTTTATATTTAACCCTAGCATACCTTCATGTTTTTGTTTGTGTGTGTTTAATTTTGCTTGTTATTCTGCAAAAAACAACGGGAAACGGTCTTTTTACAACATCTCAATCAAATCCATTTATGTCCGGTGCAGAAATTACGCAGTTTATTACTAAGTTGACGGTCTTTTTCGTTATTTTGTTTTTTATTAACACACTTGTGTTAGCAAAAATTTCTTATACATCAAATTCAGAAAGAAGAAATATTATTTCAGCCTCTAAGATTGAGGAAAATGAAAAAGCCGTTCCTATTTTAGATTAAATACTTAATATATGAAAATTTCCGTTAAAGAGCTTCTAAATTTAATAAATATTGGGCATACTAAAGAGAGTTTTAAAAATATCGTTTCAAACATTGTAGAAACTTTAACTAAAATTGGGTTAGAGGTTGAATCCGTTGTTCTTGAAGAAGATGTGCTGGCGAATTTTGTAATTGCTAAAGTTGAAGAATGTAAAAAACATCCAGAATCTGAAAAACTCTCTATTTGTAGCGTTAGTAATGGAAGTGAAACATTTCAAGTTTTATGTGGTGCACCAAATGTCTGTAAAGGTGTAAAAGTTGTTTTGGCTCAGAAAGGTGCTGTAATACCAAAAAATGGAATGGTAATTTACAAAACAAAGCTTGCAGGTTTTGAGAGTCAAGGTATGATATGTTCTGCAGATGAGCTTTGTGTTGGCGTAAATAATGGAAAAATTCTGGAAATTGAAAATGGGGTTGTTGGTATGTCTTATGCAGAATATATTGGCAAAACAGATGCCATTATTGATGTTTCAATTACACCAAATCGTGGAGATTGTATATCATATTATGGTATTGCAAGGGAATTGGTTGCACAAGGGATTGGTACGCTGCCGCAATTGTCTACACCTAACAACGAGCAACTTAAGTTGCTTAATAATGTTGAAATTGTATGTTTGGAGTTGTTGAAATCTGCTTTTTTTGCAAAATTTAATGTAGTTGATAGTATCAAAAATGTTTCAAGTGTTTTAAGTAAAGGTGGAATTAATGCAAGCAAGTTGCCAATTGTTAATGCACTTAATTATATTACAGAAATATATGGGCAGCCGATGCATCTTTATGACGCTTCCAAAATTAATGGTCGTATAAATGTAAGAAAATCCCAAAACGGAGAAAAATTGATTACAATATCCGGCGAGGAAATTTTACTCCAAGAGGGAGACGTTGTAGTTGCAGATGATGAAAAAATACTTTCACTTGCAGGAATTATTGGAGATTCGCGCAGCATGGTTACAGCGGAAACAAAAGAGTATATTTTGGAATCTTGTGCATTTAATAGAGACTCGATATTCAAAACAATTAGAAAATACAACATACACACATCTGCATCTTTTAGGTTTGAAAGATATGTTGACTGTGGTAACGCAGGGTTTTTTCCGCAAAAAGTTTATGCATACAAATTTACAGAGATTGTAAAAACACAATTTATTCAATCTTTTGAACTGTCGTCCAAGAGAAGTCCGTTTGTAATTGCTTGTTCTGTTTCGGAAGTTACAAAAATTTTGGGGTTTGCTCTTCCGTTAAATACAATAGTAGAACTTCTTACCAAGCTTCAATTTCAATGCAGCGGAGATGAGGGAAATCTAAAAATTGTGGTTCCGTCTTTTAGGGTAGCAGATGTTAAACAAGTTCATGATATTGCCGAAGAAATTATTCGATCTATTAACTTCAATCAATGCCCTAGAAAGGTATTAAACACAAAAATTATTCAAGATGATTTTAAACTTCACAAAATTAAAGCGTTTTTAGCAAAATCTCTTAATGAAGTGATAACATATCCATTTGTTTCACAAAAGGATTACATTCTTTTTGGTAAAGAAGAAAACGCTGTGATGTTGCAAAACCCAATTAATGGGGAAACTCCGTATATGCGTGCAAGTATTATTCCAAGTCTTTTACATAACATTGCTAAAGCGGAAAGTCTTTCAATTGACGGTTCTGCAATTTTTGAAGTTGCAAAAGTTTTTGAAAAGCAAAAAGAAAGTATAGAGATTTGCATTGCAAGGAGTGGATTTTCTACGATAAATAATCCGCTTCATAAAAAGCGAGAGTATAGTATTTTCGACATCAAAGAAGATGTTCTTTCATTTCTTGAGAATATTTATGGCTTAAAAAGAGAATCTATTGTATACCACAATATTACCAATAATGCTTTTCATCCCTACCAAGCTTTTGAAATTACTATTGGAAGGAATGTGATTGCAACCATTGCACAAATTCATCCTCTTGTCCTGGAAGAATACTCTATAAAAAACAAAGTCTTTATTGCAAATATTTACTTTGGTAATATTCCTATAAAAACTTCAAAGTTGACAGTCAAATCTGGGTATAAGCCGTTTGTACTTCCGAACATAAAAAGAGAACTTTCCGTTATTGTTGCAAATGATATAACATGTCTTGATATTCTGCGTAACCTTCAAAAGACAACAAAAAACCGCTTTACTGCATCGATTACTGATATTTTTCAAAATGCAGAACTCACAAAGGAAAACAAAAAATCTGTTTTAATATCATTTGATATCTTCCAAGATACAAAATCGCTGGTTTCCAGTGAAATTGAAGAACTTATGAACGAAATAGTTGGCGTACTTTACAGCAGCGTACAGGGTGTAATTAGAACAAATGCCTAAAAAAAAGATACTTCGATTAATATTTATCCTTCTGGTTGTATCGTTAATAATACCGGTGTATTATGTTGTAAATCTTGCGTCTACTGCAATTATATTAAGAAACATTTCAAATCATGTTAAAGTTAACAGACCTAGAATTGAATATTTTACATTTATTAATTTAGAGTCTGTTATTAAATATAAGTTTAATAGTTCTAATTATTTGATTTATGCTTTTGCAAACCACACCAAGGGATCATCTGAGCTTGTGCGTGATATACATAAAAACCTTGTGATTGAAAATACTAACATTTACCATGTGCACGGAACTATTCAGAATCGTGAAACCAAGGATATATATCGCTTTGAGTCCGCATATTTAAACATTTCTGAGGCTAATACATTAGTGAAAATGTATAAAGATTTTTACATAACTCTTGAGCTTACCGGCAAAAGTGAGGTTGTTGAAATGAGGGGGGATCATTTAATCTTTAATCTAAGTGAAAATTCTATAAAAAGTGAAAATTCTGTAATATTTAATGCCGGTAATGCACTGCTTGTTGGTGGAGATTTTTATTTTAAGGATAACAAAGTTATAATGAAGGGTGATATTTTTGTTGATTCCGATATGATTTTAGCATCTGCAGATGTATTAGAGGTTTATTTCAGTCAAGATTCTTCCATGATTCATAAACAGCAACTTGTGTTTGAAAAAGCAATATTTTCCGGACATGGAAAATTATTTGACAAAACTAATAATACCCACATAAGTGCCGATACAATCACAATTGATAACCAAAAAAAAATTACAACATTGCACGGTAATGCAGTTATTAGAAGAACAGATGGTACAATTAAAGGAGATAAAATGTTTTATAATCTTTCGCGGGGTTTTGCAAAAGTTACTGGGAAAAAAAACGAAAGAGTACAGTTAAAAATTCAATATTGAATAATATATGAAATATATTTTAATGGGGGTATTTTTGTTCATTATTACTGCGTGTGCATCAAAAAAAGTAGTAACAAATGGTCTTTTGCATAATGTTACACTTTCTTCTCCCGATAAATCCACCGCATCGTATTACTCAACTGCAAATTATTCTTTCCCTTTGAATTCCATTAAAGCTGTTGATGCATGGAACTATATTCGTTACAATATCACATCTAACAATCCCGGTGAAGGTATGAAAATACTTGTTGTTGATTCTGCCATTGCGCCTGATCATGTTGCATTTTATAACTCAAGTACAGGCGTAAACAGAATTAGCCAAATATTAACAATGGATACATTCAGCGGCGATGTAATATTTAATAGTGGTGCCAAGTACACAACAAATACAAATTATAATGAACTTACAAGCGTTAGCACAATGAGTGCTGCAAGAAGTGGTGCGAGTAATTTATCAGAACTCATTAATGCATCACAGCATGGAACAGGTGTTGCTTCTGTTGCTGCCGGTAATCAGTATGCTACAAGTGGAACAACATATGCCGGTGTTGCATGGGGTGCGCAAGTTGGTGTTATTCAAATTGCTCAAAATAGAAGTATTGCAAATGATTATTCAGGTGACGGAGAAAATACTGATGGTCTTGGTGCATTATACAGTAAGTCGTCAACTTTATCAAATATTATAAAAACAAATGGATATCACATTGTAAATATGAGCTTTGGTGACGGAGATATTTCCAATTCTGAAGCAAACTCGCTTAGTACTGCCGTAAAAGAAAATAATGTCCTTTTTTTAGTTTCAACCGGTAATAATGAAACGGGTGATTACACAAATCCGCAGTATCCTGCAAGATATGCTAAAGATTTTAATTCATCTTTATATTTAGGTGGTTTTTTAGCGGTAGGTAGTGCTAATGATACTACACACAATGCAAGTACAGAGACATTTAATTACTGCGGAGACGCTAAAGCGTACTGTCTTGTTGCGCCGTCGAGTAATGTAAACGTTGCAAGGTCAACAAGTACAACAATATATGCACCGGAGTCCGGTACTTCTTTTGCTGCCCCTCAAGTTGCCGGTGCTGCTGCAGTTATTGGTGGTGCGTTTCCGTCCCTAACAATGACAGAAATTCGAGACTTCCTCCTTCGTGGTGCGTCTCCAATGTATGATGCACATGCATCAAGTACTGACGCATCAGTCGGAAGAAGACAGCAGGGTGGAAAATATATTACTAGTGAGACATTCCGAACAACAGCAAAAGATGGTATCATTTCAGATGTTTACGGCTATGGAATGCTTGATTTACTAGCGTCCGTTAAACTTGTTGATAACACAATTGTAAAGAGTACGCAGTCAACCGTAAAAGATTCTGTTGTCTATGTGTCATCAATAACGGCTGGTGTGGTAAATAATGCTGCAGCATTGAACCAAGTACAATCTTTTGACGAATACGGCACATATACCGTTGGTCTTGCTAATAATGTTAAAACAATACCAAGCTTTGGAATTTCTGATAAAATATCCACTCTTATTCGTATGAACTCTATGCAAAATTCCAAATTTGTGAACATGGGTAATTTTGGAGGTTTTGGACTTTCAAACGCTATTGTGCAAAAAGAACTTTCATACACAAACCATGATGTTTTTCAAGCAACACATTCCATGTATGGTTTAGAACGGAGTGGACAACTTAATAAACCGATGTTGCAAATTCAACAAGAATTTGCCGGTTTTGTTTTTGGTTTTAAAGATGGATATAACCCGCAAAATCTGGCTGTTTTTTCAAATTTGGAAAACTTCAAACCTTTTCATTCTTTTGCATTTAGTGGGGGTAATGCAAAACAAATAACTATGGGAAGTAGGTTTGGAAATTTCACACTTAATATTGAAAGTACATTTGGAAGAGGGCAAGCAATGCAAGAAAGATTGGATTTATTTGCAAAATCCTCCCCCAACGTCGCTCATGCAATTTCTATTGAGCATATCAAAAATAACAACAAATTTAATGTAGATTTTGGTGTTCTTAGAGAGTCAACAACACTTCTTGGTGCATATTCTTCAGGAGC
>JAURNI010000024.1 GCA_030830305.1 Alphaproteobacteria bacterium
AACTGAAGAATGGTTGTAAGTTCATTTTGTGGAAGATTCTCTGTTGTTACAAGTGAAGAATCAGAAGAAAATGCAAGTAATAGCGCAGTTTTGTATGGGGTGAAATCACTTGAAATTTTTATTTTTTGAAGTGATTTTTGGAAATCATGAGAAATTTTTTGTGCATTTTCATTAGAAATTTGCTTTTTTGTTTTGAGTGTTTGTAGTATATTCAAACATTTTGAATATAAAATTAATATAATTTCCGGTTCTTGTTTAAGTGTAAGAGCTTCCACAAGTAGTTTTTCTACAGCTTGTGGTTGGTTATCTTGAAGAAGTAAATCCATAATGCTTGTAAGTGCAAGAACTTCCAACGCTCCATTTGATAAATTATAGACTGATTGCATAATGCTTAATGCTTGTGCATTTTCTTTTTGAGAAATTAAATTCTGTGCTAAAACATATTGATTTAAGAGTTTTTGTTTTTGTTGTTGATTTTTCACGGAAAAATACACCATAACAAACACCAACAAAAAGAATAAAAGCAGTGATATTACAAATTTTTTCGAGTGCTTTTGAATAAATAAAAGTGCTTCCTCAAGGAGAAAATCAAAATTTAGCAAGAGTTTAAAATTTTTTATCATATACAAACAAAAAGTGGAGGCCGAGGGCGGAATCGAACCGCCGATCAAGGCTTTGCAGGCCCTTGCATTACCATTTTGCTACTCGGCCACTTTGTGGTCTAGTAAAATACCTAGGTTTAATAAAAATCAAGAATTATTTCCTTTTTAAGTATTTTTTTTCATCACAGTATACGATATTTTTGTATGTTACAAGTTCATTCAATGCAACGGGACCTCTTGCATGTAATTTACCGGTTGCAATACCGATTTCACCGCCAAAACCAAATTCGTAGCCGTCTGCAAATTGAGTTGAAACATTGTGCATTACAATAGCAGAATCAATCTGTTCTTGAAATTTTTGTATTGCTTGTATGTTTTCGGAAAGAATGGCATTAGTATGTTTGGAGGAATATTTATTAATAAATTTAATTGCTTCATCAACATTGTTTACAACTTTTACGGAAAGCTTTGCTTTTAAATACTCGGTATAATAATCTTCTTCAGTTGCAGGTTTAATTCTGGAATCAAGCATTATGGATTTTTCACAACCAACGAACTCACATTCCGGCATTGCGTCAACAATTGTAGTTAAATGATTTTTTGCAAAAATTTCATCAAGAACAAGACTTTCAGTTGCACCGCAAATTGAAACCCTCCTTAACTTTGCATTTTTAAGTGTTGAAATTGCCTCGCTCGGGTTTGCCGTATTTTCAATATATGTATGGCAGTTTCCATCAAGATGTTTTAAAATTGGAATTTTCGTATTGCTTGCAACAAATTCTACTAGTCCCTTGCCTCCCCTTGGAATTACAAGGTCAATTTCATCTGATTTCTGTAATAAATCAACAATTGCGGTTCTATCTTTTGTTTGAACATACTGTACAAAGTAGTCTTTAATATTGCTTAAATTAACATCATCAAAAGTTTTGTGAATAACTTCTACTATTTTGCTTGAAGTATTAAAACTTTCGCTACCGCCACGCAAAATGCAAGAATTACCGGATTTAAAACACAGTGCAAAAGCATCAAGTGTAACATTCGGGCGAGACTCATAAATTATTAATATTTTACCAATCGGACATGTTACCCTTTTAATTTTTAAACCATTATGAGGCACTTCCCATTCTTTTAGAACTCTCCCAATTGGAAAAGGCTGGGATATAATCTCTTTTAAAGAAATAAGCATTCCGGCAAAAGTTTTTTCTGAAACTGTTAACCTTTCAATAAAAGCATCATCTTTGCCAAGTATTCTTGATTCCTTTATATCAAGGTTGTTTGCTTGTATAATTTCACTTTTGTATTTTTCTAATTTTTCACAAAGCGTTTGTAAAAAATTGTTTATCTCAATTTCTTTTAACATAATTTTAAGAGTTATCATTGCAGACTAATTCTCCTGCCGGAAGCATTTGTCCGTTTACGCACATTGCCGATCTTTCATCGTTTGTATTGTTCTCGCAACGAACATAAACATAGGAATCGTGTGCAATTTTGTTTACTCTTTCAAATATTCCTTTTTTATACACCCCCCATGATTTATCAGATGTATCCTGAGGTACCATACACGAGTATGCATCAACACATGTAAACGATATTTTTCCTTCAATGTCTTCAGTACCATTATTCGGGTATTCAATGTACCCATTTTTATCGCATTTAACTGTAAAATCTTTGTATTCATTTCCAGGTGTAGAATGACTTAAAAATGTATTACCCGCACAACTAATTGCAATAGAATCCTGCGGAATTGTATAATAATATGTAACATAAACTTCATTTAATTCAGTATCAAAACCTGTGAAATCTTTTACTTCATAAATTTTTACGGAAGAGTTGATTGTGTATTTGGTATCATTTTTTAACCTTGTAACATCACACAACGGACGGCAAGCAATTAAATTAGCTTTTGTTGCTTCCAAGCATTTTTTATGTGTTGAATTTCCTTGGTATTTTAAATAAAATTTTTGTAGGGTTGTATCAATGTGGTTGTTGTCCAAATAACATGTGTATAAATATCCGTTATTACACTTTGCATTGTAATATCCTTGAGACATGTATGTATCATTATCAATGTAATAACCATCTTTACATTCCATTTTAAGAATTGTATCATGGGCAAGAAAGCCCGCAGGGAGATCTCCGTCTTTAAATGTACTATTTGCCGTTTTTTCTTCAAAAGTTTTGTGTGATGTCAATTGTCCGTCTACATCGTATGTTGGTTCGTAAGCAACTGTGGTTGCTTTTAGGTTTAATTGTCCTTCAAGAATTTTACACGGTACAGTTGTTTGAACGGTTTTTGGGTCTTTGATTTTTGCATAAGGTGCAGTGGCTGCAAATGTTGTTAAGATTGTAACAAAAGGAATAAAAAACGCAAACATAATAAGAATAAGCAAGCAAGTGAATATAAAACCAAAATTTTATAAAATTCAAGTAAAGTTTGACTTTTACGAAAAATCATCACCGTCAATGGCAAAAACTCTATGAAAATTATTTCCGGAACCCTGAAGGGAAGAAATCTTACGCTGTCGTCTACACAAAAAAACAATGAGCAAATGCGCCCAACAACAAGTTATACAAAAAATGTTTTATTTAATTTACTTTCACAAAATCCTGTTGTTCAAATAGAAATTGAAGGTGCAAAAGTTTTGGATTGTTTTTGCGGAACTGGTGCAATTGGATTTGAATTCTCCTCTCGTGGTGCATCATCGGTTACATTCGTTGATTCTGATGAAGAAAATATAGCACAAGTTCATAAAAATGCTGAAAAACTTGAAATTAATTATTCGGCACGAGTTGGTTTTTTTCCACATTGTAAAATTAAAGAGGAGTTTGATATAATATTCATTGACCCACCGTATATTGCGGCACAGTCTCAAATTTTAAAAACATTGGAAAATCTTAAGACTAATTCCCTTGTTGAAAATGGAATAATCATTCTTGAGCTTCCAAACACAAAAAAGTCAAATATCAAAGACAATGTTTCTAAAATTACAAAAATAATTTTAGAATGGGAAGTGAGCGACAAAACAGTTTTATTGTTTTTGAAGAAATCATGAAAATATTAAATATTATTTTCACAACTGATTTCATCATGCATGATTTCTCCAATCACCCAACATACCATGCTTGGTTGTTTAATCTACTTAAAAAACAAATACACTATGTGTACAGCCAATGCACATTAAGGGAATTAAAACACTGCACTGTTAATGGTGAAACATTTTCTCGTGATACATTTCTATCTTTATCTGGTATTAAAGATGCAAGTTTATCATACTTTATATACAAAACCGAAGATATTAGCCCTCAATCAATAGAATACCTTAAGCAATTTCTACCAGAAAATACATTAATATTCGGTTTTGAATTAACATTTTCTTTTAGAAAAATCCTTACTAATCTTGATATTAATTACATAAACTATGCAATTCACCCGTTTAAACTTGCACCAGATGTAATGTTTTTGTGTTCAACAAATAACTCTAATATACACAATGTACTGTTGAAAAATCAAACAAAACAGCCATTTTTTGTGGAAAATATAGAGAAATTTATTAGAAAGTCCCATAAAGAAATCGAGCAAATCAACAGTAAAATTACAAAGCCAACTTTATTATTAATTGGTCAAATACCTCAAGATCAATCCACAGCCGATTTATCAAGCAATAAATACCTTTCATTATTGGATTATCAAAATAAAATATTGCAATTATGCAAAGAATATCCACAAACTTACTACAAACCACACCCTCATGCAAGGGAGATTCCACAAGATTTACTAAATTTTCTTGCACAACACAACATTGAGGTTGTTCGCCATAATACATACCACATGCTTGCATCGCAAAATATAAAACATGTTGTTGCATTATCATCTTCTGTTGTACATGAGGCTACATTTTTTGGCAAGTGTTCAAGTTATTTGTATCAACCACTGTTTGATATAGACACAAAAAAATATTCCATAAATTCTTTTATTAGTCATTTTAAGGAACATCTTTCAGCATTATATTGGGTTGAAATTCTTAAAGCTATTGGTTTTTCACAAAAGAAAAGTGTACTCCAAAGAGTCCTCTTGTGTTTTAATCAATACAAAATTACAAATGTTCTTATTAGAGAGAAGTTTAATATTAACTGGAAGCAATAAAATTATTCTTGTAAAAGGGAACGCTGGAAGTCTTCTCTAAGTAGTTCATCAATAAGATAATCTGCCCTTCCTTCTTCCAGAATTTCATTAATTTTGTACAAAGTTAAATTAATACGATGGTCAGTTACCCTTCCTTGCGGGAAGTTGTATGTACGAATTCGCTCGCTGCGGTCTCCGCTACCAACTTGGTTTTTTCTATTTTCTGCGGAAGATTTATTTTGCTCTTCGAGTAGTTTTTCATAAACTCTTGAACGAAGAATTTTCATTCCTTTTTCACGATTTTTTATTTGTGAGCGTTCGTCTTGGCAGTTTACTACAATTCCGGTTGGAATATGTGTGATTCTTACCGCCGATTCCGTTGTGTTAACATGCTGTCCACCGGCACCGGAAGCTCTGAATACATCAATTTTAATATCGTTTGGGGCAATGTTAACATCAACATCTTCTGCTTCCGGCATAACAGCAACAGTAACTGCACTTGTATGAATTCTTCCGGAATTTTCAGTTTCAGGAACTCTTTGAACTCTGTGTACACCTGATTCAAATTTCATTTTTAAAAATACATCTTTCCCGGCAAAAAGTAAAATTACTTCCTTAAATCCACCTATATCATTTGATGAAAGAGCAATTGTTTCCACTTTCCAACCTTGCAGTTCTGCATATTTAACATACATACGATACAAATTCGCAACAAAAAGTGCGGCTTCATCACCACCTGTACCTGCACGAATTTCAATAATTGCGTTTTTTTTATCTTCTTTACTTTTTGGTGTAAGAAGAATTTTTAGTTTTTCGTCAATCTCTTCCAATTTTTTCTTAAGGCTATTAATTTCAAGTTCTGCCATTTCAACAAGCTGTGCATCTTCATTTTGAATAATAATTTCGTTGGATTCGGTGATTTGTTGTAAGGTATTTTCTCTTTCTCGTGCCATTTTAACAATATCTTCAATATCGGCTCTTTCTTTTGAAAGCTCAATTATTGTTTCATGAGAAATACTCGGATTTGAAATTTTTGCTTCAATGTCGTTGTATCTTGTAATAAATTTTTGTAACCTTTCTTGAATTTTATTCATTGTATTTTGTAAACTTTATTATTTTCAATATAATAAATATTGTGATTATATACAAAAGAGTATTCAATATCATGAATATCCATTTTTTTAGATACTGTAAGTTCTCCTGTTTCTATATCAAACAGATGAACACCATTTGCCTCTAAAACAACAAGTTGTTTGTTGTAATTAATATACATACCAAGAGAATTAAAATCAATTTCTTTTGTCCATTTAATTTCACCGGTTTCTATGTGAATAGATATTAATTTATGTGTTTTTTCTTCTAAGAAAATCATGTAATTATTTGCAATAAAAGCATTCTGGAATGCAAATTTCTTTGCCCAAAGAGGTCTGCCGTATAAAATATTAAAAGCATACGAACCGTTAATGTGTGAAATTACAACATTTCCACCGGTTCTGTAAAAATTTTTAACAAGATTGATATCAAACATTAAAGCGCTTTCCTCATCAACAAATGAGCTTTGTGCAACAACTTGTTCTTTACTGGTATCAAAAATTGCAAACTCTGAATTACCAACGGCAAAAATAATTTTATTTTCAAAAACCAAAGGGGTGTAAATTTCATTCAGCACAATACTTTGTTTTTGAAAAAGTGATTTAGAATTTTTTGCATAATTTTCCAAATCAAGAATGATAACATCTCCATTTAATGTTAAAGCATAGCATGTTTTTTCAGAATCAATACATGCAAAGCCGGAAGCAAAACCCTGTGTTTCAATTACATCGCTCCATAACTCTTTCTTGGTGTTGACATCAATAAAAGAAAATTTACCGCTAATATTAAAAAGTAATGCAAAAGTATTCGTAACTACAAGTTTTGCATCACGAATATTGTGCTTAATTTCATTAGTTTGAAGGTTATCCATGTTTGTCAATACCAGCTTATTACTATTAATACTGTATAAAAAACCGTTATTGTATAATACATCTTTCAAGGAACCAGTCAGACTTTTAACTTCAACAGCTTTATACTCACGAATATCAACAACATTGTTGGTGTCTTCAATTTGAAGGGAAACATCTTTTAGGCGATAATCCGGAAGAACTTCATCTGTTGAAAGAATTTCAACGGCTCTAGAGGTATCGTATTTTGCACGGCATGCCGAAAATAAAGCAATAACAACCAGTAAAAATAACTTTAGCATCAAATTAAGTTTAACTTTTTTAACTCCGTATCAATTTCTTGCATAAGATCCTTACTTGGAATACACATTGGCAAGCGGTATTCTAAATTACAAAAACCCATTTTATACATTGCGTACTTTACAGGAATTGGATTAGATTCAACAAATAACAGGCGAATAAGGTTAAAAATTCCAAAATATACTTCAAACGCTTCTTGTTTTTGATTGCTTTCAATAAGATTTACCATTTTTTTAACAGTTTCGGGCAGTATATTACTTACAACGGAAATAATACCATGACCACCTGATAACAAAAAATGTATAGATGTACCATCGTCTCCCGTAAGGAAGGAAAAATTTCTTCCACAATCTTTCAATGCAAATTGTTCTTCTGAAAAACGAGGAAACGACCCTGTTGCGTCTTTAATTCCAACAACATTTTTACAGTTCTCCACAATGCGTTTAAGAGTATTTGGCATGACATCGGAAATTGTACGCCCGGGAACATTATAAACAATGATGGGTGTTGTTGTGTTTTTTGAAAGAGTCTCAAAATGCTGAAAAATACCTTCTTGGGTTGGTTTGGAATAACTTGGCGGCGTTACTAAAAAAGCATGCGGTTGTTTTTTTAGGCAATCTTGTTTTTTAAGAACATCTGCTGTAGAATTTTGACTAATGCCAATGGTAATATGTAATTTTTGTGACCAATTTTCCAAAACAATATTACTGGACTCAACGAATTCTTCATGCGTAATAGTTGGTGCTTCACCGGTTGTTCCATGTAAAATAATACCATCTACGCCATTATTGCGTTGAAATGAAATGATATCTTCGAGTTTTTTGTAATCAATTTTACCGTTTGTAAAAGGTGTAATAATTGCTGTATGAAGACCTTTAATCATGTGGTTTAAAATAAATTAACAACCATATTAACAATAAAAAACATCGGAACGGTTAAAATATAGCCGTCAAATCTATCCAGTACACCACCGTGACCGGGAATTAATTTACTTGAATCTTTGACTCCATTTCTGCGTTTAAAAGCAGATTCCAGGACATCTCCAATTTGAGAGAGTGTTGCCAATATTATAACAAAAATTGTATAGAACACCAAGCTTATTTTGCATGAAAGAATATAGTAAAGCGGTATGGAAGCAATTACAACACATAAAATACCCCCAATAAATCCTTCAATTGTTTTACCGGGTGAAATTGACGGACATAATTTATGCTTTCCAAACGCTTTGCCGGCAAAATAAGCGGAGGTATCAAATATTGCAATAATAAAAGCAATTAACACAATTTTTTGTAATCCTGCGTTGGATTCTCGAAGTAAAAAAACCAAAAAGAATTCAAATATAATAAAAAGCATTGTGAATGTTGACGGATTTTTAATAATCACAACATATTCCACAGAAACAAGTACGCACAATGCAATTAATAATAAAACAAACGGCTTTCCACCTAATAAAACCGGAACACCAAAAATTAACACCATTAAAATACCAAAAAATACTCTTTGGTTAAGTTCACTGGTGTTTTTAAAGAAGCTTATAATACTATCTATGGCTTTCATAATTAATTTTTAGTATAAAGAGGAAACTTTTTACAAAGAGATTTAACTTCTTTTCCAATATCATTGATTGTTTTTTCGTCCCTTTTTGCAAGAATATCTGCAATCCAGTTTCCAATTTGAATAAATTCCTTTTCACCAAAGCCGCGAGTAACGCCCGCAGAAGTTCCAAGCCTTATACCGGAAGAAATGAACGGACCAGCAGGGTCGTTTGGTATTGCATTTTTATTACATGTTAAATGAGCTTCTTCAAGGTATTTTTCTGCATCTTTTCCTGTAACACCATAAGGGGTTAAATCTACAACCATAAGGTGGCAATCAGTTCCACCTGTAACAACTTTTAGCCCTCTTTCTGTTAAAGTTTTTGCCAGTACTTTTGCTGTTTTAACAACGGTTTGTGCATATTCCTTGAATGATGGTTGAAGTGCCTCACCAAAGCATACGGCTTTGGCTGCAATTACATGCATAAGAGGACCGCCAATCATTCCCGGAAATACTGCAGAATTGATTTTTTTTGTGTACTCTTCGTTATTCCATAAAATAATTCCTCCTCTTGGGCCACGGAGAGTTTTATGTGTTGTTGAAGTTACAACATCTGCAAATGGAAGCGGATTTGGGTATTGACCACCTGCAACAAGCCCTGCAACATGTGCCATGTCAATCATCAAAATGCAGCTACCGTTAATTTTAGAGACTTTATCTGTAATTTCGCGAAAGCGTTTCCAATCAATCACACGGGAATATGAAGAAGTGCCTGCTATAATCATTTTTGGTTTTACTTCAAGTGCTTGCTTTTCAACGGCATTGTAATCAATTAATCCTTCACTGTTTGTGCGATATTCAACCGAATTAAACCATTTGCCGGATTGTGTCATTTTTGCTCCATGAGTTAAATGTCCGCCACAGTCAAGAGCAAGACCCATGATGGTGTCTCCCGGTTGTAGGAATGCAAAATAAACGCATTGGTTTGCAGTTGCACCGGAGTGAGGTTGAACATTTGCAAAATTTGCACCAAAAAGTTTTTTTAAGCGTTCAATTGCAAGAGTTTCTACCGTGTCCATGTTTTCACACCCACCATAGTATCTTTTCCCTGGATAGCCTTCTGCATACTTATTTGTTAATACAGAACCTTGTGCTTGCATTACGGCTTTTGAAACAATATTTTCCGAGGCAATGAGTTCAATTCCGTCTTCTTGTCTTGTATGTTCTTTCTGAATTGCATTGTAAATTTCCAAATCTACAGCTTCTAGTTTTTTATTTAATTGCATAATGTTTTGGCGTTTATTTGTAAAAGCAATTATACACAATGTTGAAAAAGTCAAATAAATTTAATTTCTTTTGGTAATTATATACTAAAGTCGTTAAAAAATTTTAATTGACTTTTGTTTAGAAATATCCCAGTATTTTTTGGTTGATGGTGCGTAGAAACACCGAAATTTAATTATTATTTGTCCGAATTTCGATCGTACAAAGGACTCCTGTATGTCAGGAGTTTATCTGAATAAGATATTTTATATCAAATAGGATAAGCACTAAAATTTCGGTGTTTCTACCCTCCTGACACCATTTAATAAATCAATGGATTACAGCAATACACACTATGTTTAAATTCTTTAAAAAGAAGGTATTGGTTATCCAAGAATTAGCATTAGCTCCTATTATTCTATAAGCATTCTGCTTTTGAATATCCATTCTTGCTTGTTCGTATGGTGTAATCTTATCACTCATATTACTAACAGTCTGCTGTATTTCATTTACCATAATGGCTTGAGTGAGGTTCTCACTTGCTGTTTTAGATGCAGTTGTTAGGTAATCGAGTGCTGTTTTGTGGGTGGTAAGGTATTTATCAATAGCATTATCATAATTTGAAAATATCTTATTTGCAATAGAAGTTTCAGTCAAACTCAATTGAGCATTAAGATTTTCCGATATAACATCAACACCATCTTTACACGAAAGGAAATCACTTGTGTTATTATCATAAACATACTTAAAAGTAAAAATCGGTGAAAGCCCATCTTTATTTGAAATCAAACTCCATAAATTTGTAGAAGTCTTTAAATCACTAACAGTGTATGGTATTCCTTGCTGAGCATTAATCAAAACGCATCCTTCAATAAACTCCTGAAAATTCATCTTGAATCTTTGTTGATCTTGAAGTCCTCCGTTCATAGCAAATTCTGCAAAGGCAGTTTCTTTGATAATTTTACTGCCAAGAATAAGACCATTTTCTGAATACTGCATATCATTTGGAAGGCTGAACATTTGCTCAAAGCCTCTTGTTAAAGATTCCCCAACACTGGAAGAAACCCCTGCAATAACAGCAAGACCAAACGGAACATTATCAATTTTATTGCCACTTAATCCAACATTTGCCTTGTCTTCAATAACAACAGAAGATTTTGCAAAAAGCATAATATACGAAACTAACACAACAGTTATAATCCACTTTAATCCTTCCTTAATAACACCACTATAAGACATCACAAATCCATACCATATAACCCCAATAATAACCATTATCTTTAAAGCGGAAGCATAAACCCCTGAACTTGAAAGTACTGCAACTCCATTAAAGAAGTCTCTTATGAATTCTCCTCCGCCTATTGTGTAGATTGTGTGCATAAATCAAATTCAAAACAATTCATTGGTTAAAACCTCACCTGCAAGTTTCTCTACAGTTTCCGCATTTCTTTGTTCACGAAGAAGAACCTCTCTTTTCTTCTGATATTTATATTCAAGCAATCTTAAAGAATCCATTGCACTCTCTATTCCATCTTGGAATTGTTGTAATTTAGATTCATCCACTTGTAGGGTATTCTGTTTTGAAATTGTCTTTATTCTTTTTAAAAGATCGCTCATATATTCATTTAATAAATCGTGGGCAACAATTTCGGATAACGAATCCGATATCATACTATCAATTTCCCCCGCATAATATTTTTGGTATGTCCGCAATATTGCAATAATAGGAATAGAAGTTGTACTAACAATATCATTCTCTTCCTGCGTAAGCTCTTGATTTCTTAACATCATCTTGCTTGAAATAGACTTTATAACATTATTAACTTTATTATGAAATGCTACCGTTTGTGGAATATTTACACTACCTCCGTCATTTATATTAAGGCACTTTATACTTTCATCACAAACATATCTTTTCATAGAACCACCGTACAAAAGAGCTTTAATGGTTGTAGTATCCGTTGCAAGAGAGGGGTATATTTTGATAGCAGTACCAGCATTGTCACTTCCTGAATTCTGCACAATAATAGTTCCTGTTATTGTTTGAAGAAACTCCTTCATCTCCTTGTCAACTCCAAGCTTAGAAACTGCATTCCAAGCATAATTTATATCAACTATTCTTTCATCTTGTGGAATATCATTTGAGGATAGAGTTGAGCTTCTCTCTCCTCCTGAAGTACAATTCTTCTTTGCTTGTGCAATATCTGATGCTCTTCCTGATTCCATTTGCTTCCTAACACATAACATTTCAGTTCCTGCATCAAACCTTGAAAGCCCAGTATTCACAATAGATTTACCAATCTCACAAGAATTAAGATTAGCATTGTTAATATCTCTCATAATACTCTCCATCTTATTCATTGTATCTGCAATTGATGGAGACACAGTATCCAATGCCAAATTAAACACATAACCCATCGAATTTGACGGTATTGCGTTCATAAGTGCAATAAACTGGTCTGCGTTAATATGAGAAAATGAACCTGCAAACATATCAATTCCACCACAACCACCTCTAAATGATGGCATTGCCATACTTACAGGCTTAACATCAACAATAGGGTTTCTTGTATACACTGATGGTGTTGCATAATATCCCCTTCTTTGAGATTTATATGCTCCCCCGCTTGAATAGTTTGTGTTGCTATTTGAGAATAGGAAATCCTTCATTCCCTGTTCAACAGAACCTGCTTGGGTAATACCATGAAAGAAAAAGGTTGCAAATATTGTTAGATATTTTACTATCAAAAATAGTATTAGAAACACTTTGTATATGAAAGAGTATAAGTTACTTGTTATTGCTACATTTATTGCAACCATAGGTTGGTTTGTTAATAGATTTCTTGACGGAAATCTTTTTGTACCTGTGTGCAATGGGTTTTTATGTATATCGCCTTTTGTATTTTTTATCATTGGTTTCTTGATATTAACAACTGTATTAACTCTTCTTTTTGTATATGATTGATCATCTAGCCTCCCTTGTGTTTGCATTCGTGGTATTGTTTTTAGGTCTTGCTCTACCGTTCTTAATTGCCATTTTTGTTCCAAAAATAAAAGCACATTATATTGCAAAGCATAAACATTCTTAGCAGAGTGAATATATGGAACTATTTGCCTTAATTTCTGTAGCAGTTTGCTTTTTTGGTGTAATGTTTGCCTTGGTTTATCCTGCAATAAAAAGCCATCATTCGCACAAACATTCTTAAAACCCATCATACTCTTTGCTGTCATTAATTAACACATAAATTCTATCTTCCAAGTCAGAAATGGAAAGCACTCCATATCCAACAGGAAGAACCTTCTTCTGCCTGTTATCAAAAAGAACGGTAGCAGGAACTTGATTAATATCCTCTAAACCAAGTTTTCTTAGAACAGACAAATCTTTAATGGTATTGTCTTTCCATCCTTCAATTGCAATACCATCAAGAGTAATTGGAAGTATATCAACACCATACATCTTACTAAACTCCATCAAAATAGATGAATATTTATGACAATACGGACATGTGCTTTTGTAAATAAAGAACAGTCCATACCTTTCATTTAACCTTAAAAGAGAAGATTTTATGTCTTCTTTTTTAAGATCAATCTGCTCTTGCTTTGCAAGAGTATTGGTCGGATTTTTAAGAGTATAATCAAGTTCAGGATGCTTCCAAAGAACTCTTCTCCAAACATCTGCAAATTCAGAAGAGTTATCAAGCACCTTCTTCTGATATTCCATGTATTCCTTAACATTTTCTTCTGTTGGTTCAACAACTGCCTTTGCTTTTCTTAACTCTAATTCTTTCTTAACTGCGTCAAGTTCTGCTTTGTAGTTTCTTTGTTGTTTCTTTTGTGATCGCTCATTCTCTGCTTCCTCCACTTGTATTCCATCATCACAATAGAAATGGTATCCAAAATTGAGGTCGCAGTGGGTTTGGTGTTGTGCATTGGTATTGAATGATACCAATGCAAATACAACACAAATTATTATATTTCTACTGCCACCCCTCATACCCCCTCAATCTCACTTATCACCTTATCTTCAATATCTTCTCTTGATATCTCTTTCATATCAAGAGTTAGCTCTTGTGTGTATTCTGTGAAATCTATTTGAGTAAAATCCAGCCTCTGCATTTCCTCCACTGTTAAACCTCTACAGTTTGGGTTTTCTGCACTGCCTAAATTTAAACCTATTTGGTTTCTTCCCTGCTGTTGTATTATTCTTGAAAGTACCGAACCAAAACAACAGTAGCTTTGAGCTTTCTTAATGCAAATTCCTGTTAGCTTTTCTTTTTCAGAACAATAAGAACCAACATAAATACAATGTCCTTTTTCTTTTTGAAGTCCCAAGTTTTCTTCTTCATAAGAACAAGAACCAAGCCCCAAATCTTTACCCCAACCCGAATCTTTGCAACAATTCCTTGCACCAAGAACATCCTTTTCGCATTTATTTCCACTGCCTGTGAATATTCTTATGTTGTTCACATCATTCTTATCGCTATCTTTCCCTGTTTCCTCCAATGCTTTTAGGTATGTTAATACTCGTGGCAATGATGTTCCAGCTTCATACTCTCCACTTTCTGCACAATTCTCATCAAGGCAATATTCTTGATTAGAACATACCAGTTTATTTGAAGAAGAGAATGAAGATGATGTACCATCATCTTCATTGTCCAAACCTTCCTTCAAACAATGATAAACCTTTTCTTTATGGGTACATTCCTCATTAAAACATCTAGTATCTTTTAGAGTACACTTGCTATCATCTTGATATTCCATGCAATCTGAAACATTACTTCCTAAATAACATGATTTATCTCCTGTAATGTTTGATATTAAATCACAATGGGAGGTATTATCAAGGGCGGAGCATTGTTTGTTCTGATTTAAAATATTCCTTTGTCTTTCTTTTGAATCCTGAAAGATAGTGCCTTATTCTTGAGTTTAAACTTTCAATACCTTGTGTATACATTTTACCAACGATATGTTTGTCTTTTGAAATCACTTG
>JAURNI010000025.1 GCA_030830305.1 Alphaproteobacteria bacterium
GCTTGTATACTATTAGTGTTGACTGTTTGCATATCTTTAAATGCATTAATTCCACCGGCAAGTTTGTCCATTCTGTTATCAATTTGTGTAATGATGTCATTATGTTCGCCTTTGATTATTGGACCTTCCCAACCACCAAACAAGCCTTTTGAACCTTGCTGTTGTATTCCTTGAAAAAGCTGATCTGGACTCATTCCGCTTTTTCCACCACCACTTTGCGATGCTGAAGCTTGTGGTTGCATAGCTGCTAATTGAGTACCGATATCAGGTTCGTTAGATGACATACCAGAACATAAACTTAATAAGAAATGTCTTAAATAAAACATTTGATTTTTCAAGTAAAATTATTTTTTGTGGTCTGTAACTAACTAATTTTGGCATGGAAAAGAATAGCTTTGTGCATGGGGATATTGCATTTCTTTGCATTAACGAACAGGTACTATTTGGCGTGAAATCTGATAATAACCTTGAAATTCTTGCTAAAACTCTTGCTACAAAGGGTAGGTATATTTGTGAGGCTAGGTTTATTCCCAATATTCCTTCAAAAATTATAGAAAATATAAAAGAACTGAAAGAAAAATATCATATTGTTATTATTTCAGGTAGTGTTGGTATTACTCATGATTGCCATATGGCAGAATGTGTTTCAACTGTTTTTAATTGTGAGATTGAAGAAAATAATGATGCTAAAGAAATGCTTTGTGAGCATTTGAATATTAGTGGCATTAAATATACCGATGTATACAAAAAAGCGGTATGTATTCCAAAAAATTCCGTTATTATCCCAAATAAAATTAATGGTATTGCAGGGTTTTGGTACGCAAATGTTTTTGCTCTTGTTTCAAGAGTTGATGTTTTTAAAGTAATGACTGAGTGGGTTGCAATTGAATTGTGTTCTTGGTACAAATATGTTTTACAGAGCATTCATACAGATCTTCCAATTTCGCAATTTTGGGAAAAATTATGGTTGATTTCTTTGAATCATGGGCATGTAAAAATTGGTGTTGAAGATATTGATGATGATAATTCTAAAATTGTTTTGCGTTCAATGGATTTTAAAACTTTAGAAACCTGTGCGTTGGATATTGAAGATATGCTGAGTTTTTTAAAAGAAAACACTTGATTTTTCCACTATGCTTGCTTGTGTTCTTTTGGAATATACTCAAAAAGTAAAAGCATTTCTACAAAGTTCATTAATAATATGGAAAAACCAAAATGGTGGGAAGTTAAAAAAAGGAAGATTTATAAGTCTCAACAAGAGGTTGATGAATTTGATGATATATCTTTAGATAATGAAGAAAATTTTACTGATGACAACACCAATGACAGTAATTCACAAACGGAAGAAAGTAGTGTGGAAACCGAAAACATAAATATTGATGATGACCTTGACGATTTAACAGATATCTCCCATGATTACCTTGGTAAGGAAAATATTGATGAAAGCGGTAATATCAATAATGAGGATTTGTCACCTAAAAATTCTCCTGAAGGCTTGAATAACAAACAAGAGACACATTCAGATTTATCAGAATTTGATTTAGGTGAGTTTGAAAAAATACCGAGTGATGTCAAAAATGAAAAAAATATACCGGCAAAAATTGCAACGACCGTTTCCAAGCAATCAACTTTAAGTGAAGATTTAAAAATTGAAGAATTTGATTTGGGCGAGGTAACTCTTAATAATGTTGATGTAAAAAACTCGTTTGAAAATGGTGGAATTGTGAATGAAGAAATTCCTACAACTACACAATACGATGATAATCAACAAAAAAATGGACACAATCATAGTTTTGAACTTGGAGATTTTGACGATCTTCATAATGGTATAAGTAATGGAGATCACGAAAACGATATTTTTTCCGGAATAGAGAATGGCACAATGGAAAATAAAGAAGGTGAAAATCTTGTAAATGATGAAGATCTTGATCTACAACTTGATGATGAAGACGCAAATCTTGATGCTTTAGAAAGTACTAACAAAAAGGAAAGTACACACAAACCTACAAGTAGAGAAGTTGAAAAAATGTTATATGATGGCATTAAAGCAAAACCAAACTTCAGTGAACCTACCGATGAAGATACATTTGCGAAACATAAAACTAATTTGCGTGAGTATATAATTCATCATAAAACAAAAGTAATTATATTTTTGTCAGGCTTTGTTTCGTTGATGTTGTTGCTGTATATTGGCAATATTGGCATTACAACACACTCTTTACCAGATTTTTCAAATGATAGAATTAAAATTACCAAAGCAGATTCTGTAAATATTAAATATAGTCTTGGTGAGACTATGTCATTCAAAAATGCGAAGATGGAGTTTTTATTAAATGACGGGTCTGCGGTAAATATTGAGGGAGATTTTACAATTTCTGCGAGTATTTTTGCAATGATTTCAAAATCTATTACAAATGCGCATCTGAATATTAAGAAAGCAACCGTGACAGTTATTCAGGGAAAAAGTCAAAGGTCTATTCAAAGTATTATTATGCAGATAATTGATACAGGTACATCTTTTGATGGTGTTTTTGCGGATATCAAACTTTTAGATACAAAAGTAAATATTTTAAATGAAGAAAATGTAGTAACGGATTCTTTTACATTTAGTGATTTTACATTCCAAAAAGTGCTGGAAAAAACTGTAGCAATTGGTATTGTTAAAATTAATGAACATAAAATTGATATAAGTTATACCGATTACAACACAGATCCATCTATAAGAGTTTCACCTGCGGTGCAAAATAATAACTTTAATCTTTCGGTAAAATCTCATGTTTTTGAGTTTTCAATTATTGGAATGAAGCAATCATACGGTACGGTTTCAAAAGAAAACAGAATTAATGGCGTTATGGAATTTGTGGTGAGAAATCCGTCGCAATTTGTTTCTTTGGTGTCTCATTTAAAATCATTTCCAAAGTTCTTGATTAATCTTCCGCAATTTTCTGTTAAGGGTGATTTTGAGTATTCATCTCTTGGAAATCTTTTGAATATTCAAAATGGAAAGATAAACTTTTTAAATTCTCTTGGTGATTTTGAACTGTCAACAACGGAGGCAAGTAAAAAGTACAAAGCAACTGTAAAATTTGATTCATTTTCCTTTGAACAAATTGCTAATTATGTTAGATCTTTTAATGTTGTAATGCAAGGTTCAGATCAAACTACAACGCAGTATGATGGTACAAAATATGAAGACGGCATAAACTTATTTTCCCTTGTAGGTGACGGAAAAGAATTTGAACTTGAGCTTTTTACAAATCATGTAGCGTCTAATCAAAATATATACTTTTCTGATATTAAATCTTCGATTAGTATCGATAATAATGAAGTAAAAATTAACTCGTTTAATATGAAATCCGGTGAAGAATTGGAATATAATATGAAAGGAAAATTTACAAATTTAAACAAATATAATCCATATGGTATTTTTTCTTTTGCAATAAACGGTAAAACAAACACTGAAACTCAGAAAATTACACAAAGTATTGTGAACTTTTTTACTCGTTTACCTATAAATAAACAGTTGGAAGGCCAGCAAACTGATATCACATTTGATATTATTCTTAAATCTTCTTCTATCATATTTCATAATATTTTACTCCGTGTTGAAAATATTATTTCGATAGATGGTAATATACAGTTTACTCAGAATTTTCCTTTGAAAGGGTCACTGGTGTTTTCAGAATTTAGAGATATTACATTCAATGATGTTAATTTAAAGGATTTTAATCTTGAAGTCTTTCGCTTTAAACAAGGCAGTACTTTGTTTCAGGAAATAATACAAAACAAAAGCAAATATTCTGACTACCTATATTCATTTAATAATTCTATTATTTCAGGTAACATCATCAAAAACGCTACTATTGGAATAGTGGCACAAAATGGTAATATTCAAACACAAATTAATATAGATTCGGAAAAATACAAGCTATATAATAGCTCAATTATTGATGTTAGTGGTCAAAATCCTTCATTTAACATGAATACTATTTTAACAAATATTACAGATTTTAAGGAATTAAAAACAAACTTAAGTGAATTTTTCCAAAAACAATATATCTTCATTCCTTCGTTTGAAAAGTTTAATGGTTATATTAATTTAATTATAAAAGATTCCATCTTATTTGGACAAACTATTCCAATGTTTGTAATGCGTGGAATAATGAATGATGGTATTGTACAATTTCCGGAAAACAAATTCTCTGCAATAGAAAGTGATGTGCCGGTTATTTCAGGTAAGATTGGGGGTAAAATAGAACTATCAAGAAACATTCCGTTATTTAATTTACAATTATCATTTCTTAATATCCCAACAAGGGAGTTTCAGAAAATTCTGCCAATATCTTATGAATTTGATGGAACGGTATCGGGTGGAGGAGGATTTGTTTTTTCTGGATTATCCTATGCAGAGTTTCTTAATTCTATACAAACAAAAGCAAAGTTTGTTTTACAAAAAACGAAAATTCCACGACTTAACCTAAACTTTCTTGCGCAGAATTTGCTTAAAACACATGGAAATAAACTTTTTGAACTTGATAAACAACACATTGAAGACAATTTGAATATAAACAACGAAACCGAATACAATGTAATATTCTCTATTTCCGGTGGAAATAAAAAGTTTGTTATCGATTCATGTAATATTAAAACAGCTTATACCGGTGGTGTGTGTGCTGGAAATATCAGTGTTATGCAAAATGACAATATTTTTGTTGAAATTGTTTCAAAATTTGCAATTCCGGCTTTGGATATTAATAACGACCTTAAAGATATTATGAAGCTTTATGTTTCGAATAAAACAACATACGATTCCTCAAAACAAGAAAATGAATTCACGACGGATCTTGCGCAGGTATATCAATATATTAACTACCGCAGGGCAACTTTTGGAATATAGGATATGTCAAAGAAAAAAATCACTCTAGAGGAGAAAATCCTTAAACTTGAAGAATTGGCAAGCAAAGTTGAAAATGGTGAGTTATCAATTAACGAGATAATAACCGTACACAAAGAAAGTACAAGATTAATTAATGAATGTAAGGAAGAAATTCTGCAAATTGAAAATGAAATAATAAATAATAATACAAAAAAATGAAAGTTGAATGCATTGGTCTGATTGGTGGCTTTTTTACAACATTCTGTTTTGTTCCACAAGTTTGGAAAACGGTAAAAACAAACAACACAAAAGGTATTTCTTTGATTTATTTTGGAATGGTTAATATTGGTATTACACTGTGGTTTGTGTATGGAGTTGCGAAAAATGATATAGCAATTATCCTTGCTAATTTTTTTAGCTTGATTTTTGCTTTTGTAATTTTCTCTTATAAACTAAGAAATGTTATTTGTGGTAAGGAAAATATATGAAATCTTACAGCCATATTCGTAACCGGTTTACAGAATTTTTTTCAAGAAATGAACATGCTGTTGTACAATCTTCCCCTCTTGTGCCCGAGGACTCAACTCTTCTTTTTACAAATTCGGGAATGGTGCAATTTAAAGATTACTTCGCCGGAAAACTGGAAAGCCCAAATTTAAGAGCCACAACCATACAAAAATGTGTACGTGCAGGCGGAAAACATAACGACCTTGACAATGTCGGTTACACAAATCGCCATCATACTTTTTTTGAAATGCTCGGAAATTTTTCTTTTGGGGACTATTTCAAAGAAGAAGCAATATTTTTTGCATGGAATTTTTTAACGAAAGAACTTGGAATTGATAAATCAAAGCTGTATGTAACAGTCTATCATACAGATAATGAAGCCCACAAAATTTGGCAAAAACACATTGATGCAAGTAGAATTATTCGCATCAATACAAACGATAACTTTTGGCAGGTTGGAAATATTGGCCCGTGTGGCCCATGTTCTGAAATTTTTTATGATTACGGTGCAGATGTTTCCGGTGGTCTTCCAGGTTCGTCGGAGCAAGACGGCGCAAGGTTCACGGAAATTTGGAATTTGGTTTTCATGCAAAATTTTATTCATGAAGATGGCAGAATTACAGACCTACCGAAAAAAAATATAGACACAGGTATGGGTTTGGAGAGGCTTGCCTCGGTTTTGGAAGGAACAGTGGATAACTACTCCACAAGTTTGTTCAAAGAATTAATTACAAGTATTAGTGATATTACAAGAATTGAGCCGTCAAAAAACTTATTTACAGCTGGTGGGAATATTTCGCTTTTTTCCCAAAACGATATTACTCTGCGTATTTTGGCAGATCATATCCGTTCCATTTCATTTTTAATTGCAGATGGTATACTTCCAAGTAATGAGGGCAGGGGGTATGTTCTTCGTAGAATTATTCGCCGTGCGTTGAAATCTGCGTATTTTGCGGGTGTGGATTTTTCATTTTTACCAAAACTTGCTGGGGAGTTGATTACTCAAATGGGGCAAAATTATTCAGAATTGAATCAAGCAAGGGATTTGATTTTAAGTCAAGCTAAAAGTGAAGAGGAAAAATTTATGGAGCTTCTTCCGCGGGGTCTCAAAGTTTTAGAAAAAGAAATTAATGGTAATATTAAAAATGATGTGCTAAACGGTGTGTTTGCCTTCAAACTTTATGATACCTATGGGTTTCCGCTTGATATTACCCTTGAAATGGCAAAAAAATATGGTGTGAAAAAAATTGATGAAAAAGCATTTGATGAGGAAATGAACACTCAACAAGAACGCAGTAAAAAAAGTTGGAAGGGCACTCATGAAGATGAAATTGAGGAGCTTAAAAAAGCTATTTCAATTTTACCAAAAACGAAATTTTTGGGTTACGAGCAAACAAAATGTACGGCAAAGGTTTTATACTCCAAAAACGGTTATGCAGTTTTTGATAAAACTGTTTTTTATGCAGAGTCTGGTGGACAAGTTGCGGATACTGGATTTGCAACACATATTGATGTACTTGATGTACAAAACATTGATGGACGATTTGTGCATAAAATGAGTGAAGATATTCCATTTAACGAAATTGATTTACAAGTTAATGAAAGTAGGCGTAGGAAAATTTCAGCAAACCACACGGCAACGCATTTACTTCATTATGTTTTAAGGGAAAAGTATGGGCAGGCACTGGTACAAAAGGGTTCTTTGGTTAAGGAAGACGGTTTCCGTTTTGATTTCTCACACTCTAAGCTGCTTTCCTTACAGGAAATTCATGAGGTTGAACTGGCAGTGAATGAACTTATTGCAAAAAATTTATTAACTCAAACAGAATTTTGTTCAAAGGAAGAAGCAACAACAAAAGGAGCAATGGCACTTTTTGGTGAAAAGTATGGCAGTACTGTGCGTGTTGTTTCTGCTGGAAAAAGTGTGGAATTATGTGGTGGTATTCATGTAAATCAAACTGGAGATATTGGATTTTTTAAAATTACAACACAAGAGGCAGTAGCCTCCGGTGTTCGAAGAATTGAAGCAAAAACAGGGGTTGAAGCGGTTAAGTTTGTTCAGGATTTTGAAGTTCAAACCGCAGAAATTAAAACCAAATTTAAAATGTCCTCTTCTGTAATGGATTTTATTCTTAACAAAGATGAAGAGCTAAAAAAACTCAAGCAAGAAATGCAAAGTTTGAATTTAAAAGTTGCGGTTTCTGTTGAGCCATTGAAATGCAAAATTTTATACAAGGAAGCAATATTTAAAATTTTAGAAAACTTTTCGGGGGATATTCGCCAAGTTGCAAATTCTTTAAATGGAGCAATTAAGATTGTTTTTAATCAAAAAGAGGAAAGTTTTAATTTATGTGTGCTTGCAGAAAAAAATGCTAAGGAAATTGCAATGGAACTGCAACGCATACTTGGACTTGAAATGAAGTTTGGTGGTAATGATACATTTGTTTCCGGTGGTGGAAATGGTATTGTTGATGTGAAGAAATTTAAATAAACATTTTCAATATCTTATAAAATGCTGTAATTATATATAAGTGAATAATGTATATTTTTAAGCTGTTTTTTCCAAGAAATTCTAACAATTTTGGTTTAAATTTATATTTTTGTATTGTATTTAAAATAAGTAAAAAAGCAGATATATAAATACATAAAAACAAAATTGTTGGTGGGTATTTTGACAAATCAAAAAATAATATGATTGCAATAAGGGGATTTGAACTGCTTTCTAATGGGTTTTGATTGAAAAACGGTATATCAAAAAACCTTAATGTAATTCCTAAAAATAATAAAGTGCATGAAATAACGGTTATTTTGTGTGTATTAATTTCTTTTGTGATAGAATAAAACTGCCCAAGAAAAAAACCTACTCCAATAACTCCGCACCACGAAAGAATGGGAAATGTGGTACGGATCATGATTTTTTCATTAAATAACCAAAAAATTGTTTTTTCATGAAGAATGGCAAATAAAAATGATGGAAAAAACTGCCGAACTATATTTCCGTAAATGTTAAGAGTAGCATCAAGAAGTATTAGTATTAAAGAAAAGAGAAGAATTTGCTTTGGTGTCAGCCTTCCAACTAAAAATGAAAGTAAAATTAAACCGCAGCCGATTGCAAAAATTACCTGTAAGAAAATTTTATACGGTATAATGGAAAAGCTCCAACCAAATGTTATAATGGTTAACTCAAGGAATATCAAAATAAATCCTCTTTTGAAAAGATGTTTTCTGAAGGTTTTAATATCATAATATGATTGACGAAAATAAACCGACATTCCACATAAAATAATAAAACCTGGTGCGCACAGGTGCGAAAGTGTTCGTATAATAAGAAAAAATAAGTTTATATTTTCAATATTTTGAATTGGTGATGTTATAACTGGAATAAAAGGTGAAAGGTGTATAATGTGTTCAATAATCATTATTAAAATTACCAGTCCTCTGGTGATATCAATTGAAGATACCCTATTCATTAAGTTTAAAAAATGATAATTATTCTCTATAATTAAAAATCAATTATCAAAAATCAATAGTTATTTTTATAATATTCCCTTTACACCCCACATATTATGTTGAGGACTTGTCATATTCATCATTCCTGCACCCATACCGCCAAATGTTTCGGAACCGCTTTCCATTTGAAACCATGGGGAATCATTATTTGCGTAAGGGTCTTCGTATTGAGTATTCCACCAGAAACTGTCTGTCATTCTTTCTCTAAGAATGTTATCATCATTCGGTTTCATTCTGTTTGAATAGAACGGTCTTGGGAAGTCTTTTACAAGCCAACCTTCACCTTGCATTTGGCTTAAATACATTTGGCAATACCTGTTACCCAACTTCCACGCGTTGGCGTAAGTTTTGATGTTCATGTATTCTGTTTTAATTTGTGCTTTATTTTTCATTCTTACAACATCGTTACCATAAACTGTAAGCCCTGTATCACAGCCGTCTTTAAAACCCATTCTGTAAAGTGGTGAACCATCTGTTGGTATTTTTGGGTAGAATAATGGTGTTCCAAGGCTGCATGCTGTGAGTAAATCCGAAAAACATACAAGCCAAACAAAAAGAATGGCGTGCTTTATGATGCCCTTCTTTGCCATGATGCAATGTAAAATCTACAATGGTTAAACGCCATATGCCACGCTTCGTTATAAGCGTCATCTTCAATAAAATCCGGTTTAAATGTAAAAGAGTTAATCCATTTGTAGTGTGTGTCTCCTGAAACTTTGAACCCTGTTTGGCAACCGTCTCTCCAACCCATTCTGAATGTTGGTGTTCCTTCGGGAGCGAAGTCTTGAAATCCACGAGCATAGTTAAGCGGTCTATAAAACCCTGCACAAGAACACAAAAACATAAACCCTAATGCAAATATTATTTTCATATTAAATCACCCTTTTTCCATACCAGTTAAAGTTATGTTGTAGTAAATATGATGTACAGTATCTATAAGCATCATTCCAAGCAAGGCTATATTCCGTACTGCTAATCGTCAACTCTTCATTTTTCGTGAACTCAAAAAAATTTTTATAAAGATGATTCGCTGTTGCTCCACCGGCGGTTTCACAACCATCTTGCCAACCTTTGATATACTCCGGTGAGTAATCCATTTCCCCGTTTGGTTTTGCAGGAGGGTGATCAAACATCCATCTTTTCCATATTGGAACATTTTTGTCACATGCTGCAAAAAGCAAAAATAATAAAATAAAGTATTTCATACAGTGTTCATTAACAAAGAAAACATATGATAAACGCAGTAGTTGTAAGCATCATTCCATGCGGTTTTGTATCTTTCATTTTCATTCCAAAGTTGCCCATTAATGTAGTATCTGTGAGTTCCGGTCATTAAATTTGCTGTTGTATTTACCCCGGAAAGTCCAGATTCACACCCGTGTTGCCAACCAAGTCTGAATTGCGGTGTTCCAGGTGGCGGATTAATATTTAACGAAAAAGGCCTTGTTGGTGTAATATACCTACCATTCAAAACTGTGCAGGAATTCATTAAACCCAAAATTAACATAAATCTTATAAAAAACATAATACATTAAAAACCAATAACAGAGTTGGCTGCCGTTCCACAATAGCTAAAACCATCACCATAACCTTTTTTATATTGTGCATCGGCAAGTGCTCTGTCTGAATTATAATATTGTCCATATCCTGTTGCTCTTATTTCATGAAGCCTATGTGCACCGTATCCGCTTAAACCCATGCCGTCGTTGCATCCGCCACGAAAACCCGAACTGTATGAGTTATCATCTTGCGGAATATTTTTTTTAAAATGCCAGATTCGTGGAGTGTACCATTTCCATCTACCGTCCTCTCCGGTAAGACTGCATGCTGAAAGCAATATTATTATTAATAAAATTTTTATCATTTGACATGTACTATATCAATATATTATAGCACATTTTTTTGGCTGTGTCAATATTTATGGAGTTACACTACAAACGGTGCAAGACCTTTTGAATGCTCCATTGTTTGAGATTTGCGAATGAAATCAATAATCATTTGTGTAAAGTGTCCGTTACCAACGGCATTAATTTTATTTTCAATTGCATCTTCTTTTTCTAAAATTTCAAAACACCTTGTGATTTCCTGAATATTTTCTTTTGTAAAGCCTTTGCGTTTTAGTCCAATAATGTTTACGCCACGAATACCTGCATAAACGGAATTTGTACATGGTGTTACCAATGCAAATGGAATGATATTTTCTTTTACACCAACCATTCCGCCAACCATTGAATATGAACCAATTCTTACGAACTGATGTACTGCGGAATTTCCACCAATAATAACATAATCTTCAACAACAACATGTCCACCAAGAGGAACATTGTTTGCAATTGTACAATTATTACCGATTGTGGCATCGTGTCCAACATGGGAGGATATCATTAACATGTTGTTATTACCGATTTTTGTAAGACCCCCGCCGTGTTTTGTTCCGGGGTTGATTGTAACATACTCACGAATAATGTTGTTGTTGCCAATTTCAAGGTATGTTACTTCATTGTGGAATTTGTAATCTTGTGGTTTGGAACCAATAGATGCAAATGGGAAAATTTCGCAATTTTCACCAATAGTTGTATTTCCTTCAATGCAAACATGTGAATGTAAAACAGTATTTTTACCAATAAAAACATTTCCTTTTAAAATGCAATATGGACCAATATGAACGCCTTCTGCAAGTTTAACGCTGTTTTCTATAATTGCAGTATTGTGAATTTCCATAATCTTTTTTAGATATGCTAAAAATTTGTTTGGAAAATGTCAAGATTATTCATTAATAGGTAATAATCTTGACAAACATTCCTTGTGTTATATGAATATTTTATGACGAATGTATTCTGATAGGGTATAAAACTTATGTTTGCGTTGTTCAGATTTCAGCAAAATGATGTCGTTTTCTGTGAAGCATATGACGACTCTTTTGGTAATTTGTAATTGAGGTCTTCCGTATTTTTTGGTGTTTATTGTGTGTTCCTGTGGTTTTTCTTTGGTTTTTGTTGAAGTGGTGGTTTTGTTAAATTTTGCTTTTTCTTGTTGAAATTGCTGGTATTCTTTTAGGAGTTCTTCTCTTTGTTTGTTTAATTGTTCTTCTTTTTCTTGAATTGCTTCGTACTTTTCGTTGGCGTCTTTTGCAGTTTCTTGAATGCTTTTTTTTAAATCTTTGAGCTGTTTTTCTTTGGTTTCGTATGTTTCGTGTGTCATGGTGGTGGTAAAAAATTGTTTTTATATGTTGTTTGTGTATGGTGTGTTTTGTTTAAGGAAGCATATTTTAAAATTTTTTACGAATAAAAAAATGGTAAAATTTGATTAAAAATTTGTGTGAAAAATATGCAAATATGTGAAAAATTTGTGTGCGGAAGTGTAATAATATGCACAAATTTTTACAATCCAATTTCCAACAAAAACAGTTGACATTACTAAAATTGCTAAATATTTTTGTGCAAAATTGAGTATATTTCATGAAAAAAATTTCAAAAATACTTATTGCTAATCGTGGAGAAATAGCCGTTCGTGCAATTAAAACATGTAAAAAACTTGGAATTAAAACAGTTGCAGTATATTCCGATGTTGATGCATCTTTCCCATTTGTCAGACTTTCCGATGAAAATTATCACATTGGTTTGCCTATTGCTAAAGATAGCTACCTTAATATTGATAAAATCATTTCAGTTGCAAAACAATCTGGTGCAGATGCTGTATACCCGGGATACGGTTTTCTTTCCGAAAATGCAGAATTTATTGCATCATTAAATAAAGAAGGAATTGGTTTTGTTGGTCCAAATGCACAAGCTGTGCGTGCAATGGGGGATAAAATCACCTCAAAAAATATTGCAAAAAAAGCGGGTGTTAATACAATTCCCGGATGTCAGGATGTCATTAAAGATGCTGATCATGCCATAAAAGTTGCAAATGAAATAGGGTATCCTGTAATTTTAAAAGCATCTGCAGGTGGCGGTGGAAAGGGTATTAGAGTTGTATATCATGAAAATGAAGTTGCGCGTGCGTTTTCATCTGTTACAAATGAAGGTGAAAAATCTTTTGGTGACGGTAGAATATTTATTGAAAAATTTATTGAAAACCCAAGACATATTGAAATTCAAATTATTGCAGATAAACACGGCAATGTTGTGTGTTTAGGTGAAAGAGAATGTTCAATTCAACGAAATAATCAAAAAGTTTTGGAGGAAGCCCCAAGTTCTTTTATGATACCTCAAGTACGTGAAGAAATGTATAAACAGTCAATCAAGCTTGCAAAAGAAGTAGGGTACGATTCTGCCGGAACATTGGAATTTATTATGGATGCAAACCATAATTTCTACTTTTTGGAAATGAATACTCGTCTTCAGGTTGAACACCCTGTTACAGAATACATTACGGGTCTTGATCTTATTGAGCAAATGATATTTTCTGCTGAAGGACGTAAACTTGAATTTACACAAGAGGATATCAAGCTTGATGGGTGGGCGATAGAATCTCGTATATGTGCAGAGGATCCTTCAAAAAACTTTCTGCCGTCAATTGGTAGAATTTCTACATATATTACACCAAAAGAAACAACAAATATTAGAATTGACAGTGGAATTCGTGAGGGGCTTTCCATTACACCTTACTATGACTCCATGATTGCAAAACTTATTACATATGGTAAAACCAGAGAAGAAGCCCGACTTAAAATGATTGAAGCGTTAAATCAGTTTATTATTGACGGACTTGATAACAACATAACATTTCTACAATCAATTTATGTAAATCCGAAATTCATTTCTGGGGATATTTCAACCGCATTTATTAAAAATGAATACAAAAACGGTTTTACTGGCACAGGAGAATTAACCCCTGAAATTACAAAACTTTTTGGTTTTGCATCTTGCATAGTTCACTTGGAAAATAATCGCAAGCTTGAAGGTCTTTCTGAGAAAATCTTTCAAACAAAGCAAACTAGAACAACAATCACAAATTTTATCATGTTTATTGATGATTCTCGTGTGTCTGTAAAGCTGCTTTCACAAGATGGTACTCGCTTGCATGTTGAAATTGATAATCAAAAATACGAATTCACATATTCATATAAAATTGGTTCAAGGTTAATGAAGATATATTTAGATGACCTCTATTATATCAAAATTAAAAACAAAAAATCCAGTTTTACTTTGGAATATAACGGTGTAAAAAAAGAGGTTATCTTGCGTAACGCAAGAACTGCCGCTCTTTATGAAATTTGCGTGAATAATAAAACCGACAGCTCATTTCAAAAAGATTTTGAATGTCCACTTACAGGGCTTGTTGTTGGAGTGCATGTTAATGAGGGAGATGTTGTAAAATCAGGAACATTACTTATGACTATTGAGGCCATGAAAATGGAAAACGCTTTCTATGCAGAATTTGATGCTGTTGTTGAAAAAATTCTTGTTAAGCCAACGCAAACTGTTAATATGGGTGAAGTTTTGTTACAATTTAAACCACTCTAGAGGGTGAAGTCCAATTAATACTTGACATTTAATTTTCCTTACGTTAACAAGCAACCAATGTAAGCTGTTTTTTATGCAACAAAATCCATTTAGAAGTCTTAAGCAACAGGTTGAAAAACAAGAATTACCAGCAGAAGAGATGAGGGCACGGTTTGAGACATTCATTACAAACCGTAAAAGGGTTACACGCCTTGCTTTTGTTCAGTCTTTATTTTTATATCAACAATTAAAGGATAACGGTGAAATAGAAGGTAAAACTCCGCAAACAATCGGGCGTTATATTCTTAGTACAATGGTGTATTTTTATAAAGCAATTTTTTATGCAGACCGTTACGGTACTACGCGTAAAACACAAAAACTGGACGAAAAATTCCTGCATTCTGTTATACAGAACACAATTGAGTCCATGCCGGCAATTGATACAACAATCCAAAGATTCCTAAAAACTCCTTGGAAGATCGAAACACTGGACAATACCGTTGCTGCCATTCTTCGTGCTGGAACATACGAATTGCTTTTTAACGCAAAAGTTGAATCAAAAATTGTAACAAGTGAATACACAAACTTAACGCATGCATTTTTTGATGGTCCTGAAATTGGTTTTGTTAATGCAATATTGGATAAAATCTCTCATAATCTATAAGATGATTTTGTTTTTTTTGTTACTTAGTTCTATTGTATATGCACAACAAGTACAGTATAACGAGGGTGGTTTTTATACCGAAGAAATAAGAAACGACTCGGCAGTTATTATTCGTGAACCTTATGGTTTTAATAGATTATACAAAAACGAAGAACCGTTACAAGTACGGCAGCAAATTAATACACATTCTCAATCTTTTTTAATACACGCTGCACTTGGTGCACATTACATTCATAGTCCGTCTAAGAATTATACAGATGGTGGAATTGAAACAAATTTAATTTCCAAATCTTATACTCATGCAATTGCGCCAATTGGAGCAGAAGTAATGTTACCGATTTCCAATCGATTTCATTTTTTTTTAGGTGGAAGCTATTATTTTAATCCGTTTTCAAATAGTTCAGATCTTGCAAGCACAGGAGTTCAAGTTTTTAATGCAAAAACAAAATATCTTCTTTATGGTAAGGCTTCATATTCATTTACGGATATTTTTTCTTTATATATTATTGGTGGTATGAGTGGTATGGAAATATCAGTTTATAACGACATCACAAACGCATTAATTGCAACATCACAAGTAAGTGTTCCATCAATGGGTTTTGGATTTTCCTGGCATACATCAAAAAATGTTTCAATGTTTATTGATGGCATATATTCACCAATCGGTGTTATTGAAACAGGATATAAAGGTACTGACTCAAGAATCATTGCAATTTCACAACGAAAATATAATTCTTTTCAAGGCAGGATAGGCTTAATGCTTAATTTTTCCAATTTGATAAAGACAAGATGAATGAAATAATAAAACTTCAGAATACATTCTATCCAACACCATTGCTTGAAATTCAAATAATTTATAAAGAAAAAAAGTATATAATTTATGGTAAATATGAGGCTATCGGTTTCTCAGGATCTATAAAAGGAAGAATGATTCTTCATGCAATAAAAAAAGCTTACGAAAATGGCATGCTTAAAAAAGGTGATACTATTATCGAAGTAACATCCGGTAATACCGGAATTGCTATTGCAACAATCGGAGCAAAATTAGGACATCCCGTGGAAATTATTATGCCTGATTGGCTAAGCCCCGAAAGATATACAATGATGGAAATCCTCGGTGCAAAAATCACAAAAGTTTCAAGGTGTAACGGTGGCTTTTTCAAGTCTCTTGAAATTGCAAAAGAAAGGGCATTAAAAGGAGGTTTTTATTTTATGCAATTTGAGAACAAATACAATACCGATGCTCATTACCAAACAACCGCACCTGAAATATTTTCCGTTCTTAGAGAAAAGAATAAATCTTTACCATCAGCATTTATTGCAGGAATGGGTAGTGGTGGAACGGTGATGGGTGTGAAACAATATTGTGTTGAAAATAATATTCAATGTTCATGCAATCCGCTTGAACCTGCAAGTTCACCGATTTTAACAGGTGAAGGTGGAAAACTTCATAAAATTCAAGGAATTAACGATAACTTTATTCCAAAAATATTTGATATTTCATTTGTTGATGAACCGGTATCTGTGGAAGATGACCATGCAATTTTTGTTGCTCAAGAAATTAACAAAAAAGGTTTTTCTGTTGGTATTTCAAGTGGAGCAAATTTATTTGGTACAGTCAAAGTTTTAGAAAAAAACCAAAAAGAAATTGGTGTAACAATCCTTTGTGATTCCTCCTTATTATACCTTTCAACAGACATTACCAAGGTAATCGACCCAATACCAAATTTTGAAATTATCTCAATTAATCCTGTTTAAGAACTTGCTTTCACAGTTGCTGCAATTTTTTGAACACATTCCTCATATTCTTTTTCAGGAATTGAGTCATATACTACTCCTGCACCAACTTGGGTATAAAGCATTCCGTTTTGTATTAAACTTGAACGAAGAACTATACATGTTTGTAAAATACCGGAAGAGATATACCCAACTGTACCTGCGTAAAAATCTCTGCTAACGGTTTCAAGTTCAGAAATTATCTGCATTGCACGAATTTTTGGTGCACCGGAAAGCGTTCCTGCGGGCAAACCTGATTTTAAAACATCAACCATGGAGACGCTGTTGCTTTTTTTACCCTTAACCGTTGAACTTATGTGCATAACATGTGAATATTTTTCAATTTCCATTTGTTTTTCAACATAAACCTCGCTACCTACTCTGCCGACATCATTTCTACCAAGGTCAAGCAACATTAAGTGCTCTGCAATTTCTTTTTGATTCCCAAGCAGAGCTTTTGCATTTTCCTCATCTTCTTCTTCGTTTATACCTCTTTTAATTGTTCCAGCAAGTGGGCGAAGTGTAATTTCATTATTTTTACAGTTTATAAGAATTTCCGGGCTTGCTCCGATTAAATTAAATCTTTCTCCATTTTCAATGGTAGAAAAATAGAACATATAAGGTGAAGGGTTTATTTCTTTTAGATTTTGGTAAAAATCCAGAGGATGCTTTGTGTAAGTTTTATAAAATCTAATAGAAGGTACAATTTGGAAAATATCACCTTTTTTAATATATTCAATAGATTTTTCAACCATTTTACAGTAGTCTTCTTTTGTGGTATTAGAATAAAACCCCACATTTTCATGAAAATGTGGGGTTTGATGTTTTGTGTTTTCAAGTGGTATGTGCGAAACCTGCTCCTTAATTGCATTTTTAATGAACGTATAAATTTCTTCAATATTATGCGTTTCACCTTCATTGTAAATTGATGCAATACTAACAACGCTGTTGTTGTTATCAATAATAATTAAATTTTTTGGAAGAAACATGAAGCCATCAGGAATTAGTTGTGAATTACCACAGTTAATTGATGGTTCAATTTCTCTTACAGCATTATATGAAATATAACCAAATAATGCACCGACCATTGGGAAATCAGGATTTATTAAATACGAAATTTCTTTAATTATGTATTCTAAATTTTTTAGGGTTTGTGAACCGGATATTTCAAAGTGAGAATCAAATGCAAAAATTGAATATTGACCCCTTTTTTCTGAATGTACTGCTGATTCCAAAAAACAGAAAGTCCTGCCTTGTTTTTCAAGATGAGGAATTATCTTGCATGGAATTTCTTCAATAATGCATGGGAAGTCCTGATATTTATAACTTATAGTTTTTACTTGAAATTGTTTGAAATTTAAAGATTCCATTTTATTCAAAGAATATATAGGTCAATTTTCAAATTATAATGCGGGAAAAATCAAGTAAAAAACTTGTTAAAACGAATATTCACTGTGTAATTTTGGCAGCAGGAATGGGAACAAGAATGAAATCATCAAAAAGTAAAGTTTTGCATAAAGTTTCCGGAAAGCCAATGGTTGAAATTGTTCTAGAACTTGCAAGAAAAATTAGTAACAAAATTACTGTTATTGTATCAAAAGAAAATATACAAGATATATCATTATTTTTACAAAACGACGAAAAAGCTATAATTCAAGAAGAGCGACTTGGAACAGCACACGCTGTTTTAACAGCAAAGGAGGAAATAGAAAAATCAGGTGCAGAAAAAATATTAGTACTGTATGCAGACACCCCTCTTGTACAGATACAAACCCTTGAAGAAATATTAAATCAAAATAACACGGTAACATTTCTTGGTTTTAAAGAGCAAGACATAACCAATAGATACGGAAGATTAATCACAAGCGGTAATTCACTTCTTGAAATTATTGAATATAAAGATGCTTCTTCTTCCCAAAAACAAATTACTTTGTGTAATTCTGGTGTTGTGTGTGCGGAAAAATCATTTCTACTTGAAGCATTGCAGAAACTTAAGCCCTCCAAAGTTACAGGGGAGTATTATCTTACCGATATTGCTCTTCTTGCAAACGAAGATAAAAAAACTTGCGGGTTTGTACTGTGCGAGAAATCGGAAGTACTCGGTGTAAATTCAAGACAAGATTTATCCGTTGTTGATGCAATTATGCAAGAAAGAATAAAAAATCATCATATGCAAAACGGAGTAACATTTTTACTTCCTCAAACAACTTATATTTACTTAGGTGCACAAATTGCTCAAGACGTGATTATTGAGCCAAATTGTTTTATTGGGTCAGAAGTAAAAATTATGGAAAATGCAGAAATTCGTGCGTCTAGTTATTTAGAGGGTTGTACAATACATTCAAACGTAACAATTGGTCCTTTTGCAAGAATTCGCTCAAATACAGAGCTTCATTCAGGTTCAAGAATTGGTAATTTTGTGGAAGTAAAAAATTCTATAATTGGTGAAAGCTCTAAGGCGAATCATCTTGCATACATTGGAGACTGCAACATAGAACAAAATTGTAATATTGGGGCCGGAACAGTTTTTTGCAATTATAACGGTTTTCAAAAATTTCGTAGTACTGTTGGAAAGGATTGCTTTATTGGTTCAAATTCAACAGTTATCTCCCCTGTTGAGATATCCAAAGGTACAATTGTTGGTGCAGGGTCTGTAATCACAAAATCAACACAAGAAAATTCACTTGTAGTTGCACGAGCAACTCAAACAGAAATTCTAAATGGAGGAGAAAAATTCCGCAAAAAACATAAAAAGTAGACATAGTGTGGCGCTGTAAGTGTCAAGCAATTTTTCTTTAAAAATTAAAATTTTTTTCTTTAAAAATTAAAACTTTGTTTTATCAAAATATTTGAAATTTATATTTTTTTAGTTTTTCCTAAAAATAGCTCTTTTGTTAACTTAATGTTAGAAATATTGCAATGCAACAGAGTCTTATTTGTGAAAACACAAAACAAAACACAGAAGCTTTTTTGGAACACTTAAAATCTACACTTAAAAATTACTTTAGTCCTTTGCATCATTCTTGGGTTGAATCTCTTTCCGTTATTTCACATACTGAAAATGAAATTAATGTTGCAGTTTCACAGCAGTCATTCCTTGAAACAATCAATCGTAATCAGCAAAAATTTGAACAAATATTTTTTAGAGAATACGAATCTTTCTTTAATACAAGAAATGTACTTACAATTGTTGTAGAATCGAGCTCTCCCGCTATTATGCATGAGGTTTCATCATCAGGGTCTTTTAAAAAACCTACACATCTTGAACCAAAGTTTACATTTCAGACTTTTATCACAACCAATGAAAACATTTTTACAAGAATGAATGTTGAATCTGTTGCTAATAAAATTAAAGAAGGGCAAAATGGCAACTTTGTGTGTATTACCGGTACAATCGGTAATGGAAAAACACATCTTTTACAATCCATTGGAAATGCTGTAGAAAAACACACAAGTGTTCAATATATGACATCAGAGCGCTTTATGTTTCTTTATACAAAAGCTGTGGCACAAAAAAATCTTATCCAGTTTCGTGAAGCAATTACTGAAGCAAAGTTGTTATTAATTGATGATATTCATTTTATTTTAGCAAAAGATGGTACAATGAAGGAGCTTGCGTCTACAATTAGATATATTCTTTCATTTGGCGGAAATATTGCAATAACATCAGCAACATCTTTGCATGCAATGCAAGGCCTTGCAAAAGATATTCAAGATACATTTTCAAAAGCAAATGTTATAAACATTGAAAACCCAAGCATGCAATTGCGTTATGAAATTCTTGAATATAAAAACCGTGCCTTTGGTTATAATGTTTCTCAAGAAGTTTTAACAATGCTCGCAGATAAAATATCCTCCAATATTCGTGACCTTGAAACTACTTTTGATAAAATCATCCTGCATGGTAAAATTTTGAATAATATCATTGATGTTAACGCTGCTAAAATGATTTTAAAAGAAATTTTTCCAAGTACGGCGTTTAAATCCGTTTCAATTAAAACAATCATTGAAAATATTTGCAATTTTTACGGTATAAAAAAAGAAGACATTATTTCGCAGTCTCGTTTGAAAGAATTTGTTGTTGCGCGCCAGATGGGAATGTATCTTGCAATGGAAATGACAAATGAAACATCTAAAAAAATTGGCTTTGAATTTGGTGGAAGAACGCACTCAACTGTGATTCATGCTTATAAAGTAATCAAAGAAGAGTGTGACAATCACAATACAGAAGTAATAAAAAACATTGAATTATTAAAAGTACAGATTTACGGATCATAAAAAAGCTTGACTTTTGCCCGTTTTAGTCTAATTAAAAGACAATTAAATCAAAATTTAATGGATATAATACTTTTCGCTATTGTTGCGATTTTTCTAGTTTGGAAGTTGCGTTCAGCATTAAATAAAGAACAATCGTTTTTAAAAAATAATAACACCAACTCGCAGAGTACTCAAACATCTAAGACTATTTTTTTACAAAATGTGAAAGTTTTGAATGTTAGCAAGACATCTCAAAGTAAAAAAAATCAACCAAGTGAAGTTGATGCACTTTTTGAGACCGAAAAACTTCATCTTGATGAATCTTTATATGAATCTTACAGAGCCATGCTGAATTTGTATCCTAATTTACGAATTTCATTAATAAAAGATGTTTCCGCAACTATTTACGAAGAACTTTTGCGTGCACTTGAGACAAAAAATCCTACTTTTTTTTCTTTTTTACCGGAAAAAGAATTGTATTTAAATCTTAAAAAAAAGATAGAAGAATTTTATTATAATATTCACCTTTCTAAAATTGAAAGTATTACAATTAAAAAAATTGATTGTTTATCCAAGGTGGTCAATATTGTTGTTGAAATTATTTCTAAGCAACTGGTTTATAAAGAAAATGAAGAAGGAAATGTTGTTGATGGTTCGAAATCAATACCTGTAAATGTTGTTGAGACTCTGGAAATATCTTATTCTACATCCGGGGGGAATGTATGGACTTTAAAAAGTATTGTGTAGTTTGTCAAAAATTTCGATAAACTCCGTAACACTAATATCCTCTGGTCTTTTGTTTCTTATAGTTGAGTCTTTGTCCAAGTTTTGGAAAATGCTCCCCATCATTTTTCGTTTAAAACAAAAAGTCTTTTGTAAGAAATTCCAAAATTCCGAAAGATTAATGTCATGATTTTTTGGAGTAATTTTTACTACTGCAGAAAATACATTTGGAGCTGGTGCAAACGCCGACGAAGGAACATCGCAAATGTATTCAATAGTGCAAAAACTTTGAAAAAAAACTCCAAGTTGGTGATAATTCTCGTTTTGAGGCTTTCCTAAAATTTTCATAACCACATCTTTCTGAAGCATGATAGTCATACTTTTTATTGATGATAAAACTTCAATTCCAAGTTTTACAGTTAATTTTGTACCAATGTTGTACGGTAAGTTTGAAATAATAATAGTATTGTTATTTATTATTGATGCAAAATCAAAATTCATGGCGTCTGCATGTAAAAATGTTCCAATGTCGAACCGTTGCTTAAGGTACTGAACAAGTTCACTATCTTTTTCAATTCCAAGAAAGTTAGAGGTTTTTTGTAAAATCTGAAATGTTAAACTACCAAGCCCGGGGCCAATTTCAATTGTCTGTGTATCTTTATTAATACCGGAACTTTCAATAATTTTATTGATAATATCTTCATTTTTTAAAAAATTCTGACCAAGGTTCTTATTTGCGACTTTTTTACCATTTAAATTAACAAATTTTAGGAATTCTTGCATTTTTTTTGGTAAAAATTCTTACTTAATGTAAATTCTAAGTTTTTAATAGCCACAGAACGCACATCTTCAATAGTTGTTTTTATTCCGATAGATTCCATTGAACATACACCAAACTCTGCAATTCCACATGGTATAATGCCATTAAATTTTGATAGATCCGTGAAAACATTTAAAGCAAAACCATGCATTGTTACACCTTTTGAAAACTTTACTCCAATGGCAGCAATTTTTTCTTCTCCATTTTTGGTTTGAACCCAAATGCCGATTCGGTCTTTTCTTTTTTCTCCAATAATTTTAAATTCTGCAAGAGTTTTGATGATTATATCCTCTAAAGAGTCCACGAAGCAACGAACATCTGGTAAGCCACATGCTCGTTTTTTAAGATTACATACTAAATAACAAATTAATTGTCCTTTTCCGTGATATGTAAATTTTCCACCTCTTTTTGTTCGAAAAACGGGTATAGTTTGTGAATTTATTAGTTCATTTTCTTTTGCACTAATTCCTGCGGTGTAGACATCTTCATGTTCCAAAAACCAAGCTAGTTCAGGTTTTTCTTCAAGAAGAACCTGTGAGTGTCTTTCCTCCATTTCTTGTAATGCAATTGAATATTCAACTGGTTGCTTGCTAATTTTAATTTCCATTTTAGTACTTAAACACAACACCACCCCATGTAAGCCCACCACCGAGAGCTTCCAGAATTATTAAATCTCCTTCTTTAAACTTTGATTTTTCCTCCCATATTGCAAGAGGAATAGTTGCAGATGATGTATTTGCATGTTTTTGGATTGTCTTTATAAATTTTTCTTCGGGAATTTCCATTCTTTTGGCAATGGCGTCCAAAATTCTTGCATTTGCTTGGTGCGGTACGATGAAATCAATTTCTTCTTTTATAATCCCGGTCTTTTTCATCAATTCTTCAATTGATGCATGCATTTTTGAAACAGCATGTTTGAATACATCTTGCCCTTGCATTGTTAAAAATCCGCTTCCTTTTTGTGAAACTCCGCCTGTCGTTTTAAGAATTTCAGTGTATGTACCATCTGAATGTAAGGAAGTAGTAATGATGCCACTTTTTTCATTACTTGATTCCTCTACAATACATGAACCTGCACCATCGCCGAAAAGAACGCATGTTGTGCGGTCGGTAAAATCTAAAATACGGGAAAGGGTATCGGCACCAACAACTAAAATTGATTTTGCAATCCCAGTATTAATGTGTGAATATGCATTTGCAATAGCAAAAATAAAACCAGCACAGACTGCTTGAATATCAAATGCGAAATTTGAAGTTATGCCTTTTTCCTGAAGTTTTCTTTGTAAAATACAAGCAGTTGACGGAAAGGTAAGATCCGGTGTTGTTGTTGCAACAATAATACCATCAATATGATTTCTTCCTTTTAAGGAAATTAATGAAGCATTGAGTGCTAAGTCTGAAGTGTATTCATCATCTTTAGCAAAAAACCTTTGGGTGATTCCTGTGCGTTGTACAATCCATTCATCACTTGTTTCCACAAACTGTGACATATCCTCGTTAGTGAATTTCCTTGATGGTAAATACCCGCCCCAAGAGGAAATTTTAACATTCGAAAGTTTAATTTTTTTATGCATTCTTGCAAATTAATTTCTTTAAATTTATTCATAGTAAAAGTTGAAAATACAAGTGGAAAATTTAGAAAACAAAATAAACAAGAAAGCATTTTTGGATAAAAAATCAACATTTGAACATTTGAAAGATCTCAAAAACCTGGTATTACATTCATTTTTAATTGTTTGTTTTTGTTTTTGTTTTTGTTATTATTTCTCTTCTAATATAATTTTTTGTACACAAAAAGCATTTTTGCCAAATAATCAACAGATATACTATTTTTCAGTGTTTGAGCCATTTTTTCTGAAAATAAAAATTGGATTCATTTGTGGATTAATGGTTTCAATTCCATTCTTTTTTACAAGAATGGCAATTTATTTATCACCAACCGTTTCAAATAGGCTTTATTTAATATTGTATTTACTGGTTGGTTGTATATTTTTTTATTTTGGAATTTTTCTGTCTATTGTGTTTTTTATTCCGGAGGTTGTGAAAATAATGCTAAAAACCGGTGAAAGCTTTATCCCGTTCGTACTTAATGCAAATTCATTTTTTGGTATGATAATACTTTTAACATTTGTGTGTGGTATAATTTTTGAAGTTCCTCTTATAATGTTTATGTTACTTAAGTTTGAAATACTAACGGTGGAAAAACTTAAAAAATTTCGTAAATTCTACCTTGTATTAAGTTTTATTTTAGGTGCTGCATTAACGCCACCTGATATCTTTAGTCAAATTGTTGTTGCAGTTTTGCTTATTTTGCTATTTGAAATTACACTATTTTGTTTTTCTTTATGCAAAGATACAAAGGAATAATTGAATATTGTGGAACAAATTATTTTGGAATGCAACGTCAAGACGGACTTAAAACCATACAAGGAGTTATAGAAAACGCACTTGAAAAATTTACGGGAGGAGTTGTCAAGGAAATTGATTATTGTGGTAGAACCGATGCCGGCGTACATGCATTTGAGCAAGTCATTCACTTTGATGTTCCAACTACAAGAAATGACGACCAAATTCTAAAGGGCATAAATTTTTTTTTAAATATTGCCAATGAGGAAGTTGTTTTAAAAAAGTTAGAAAAAGTTGAAAATAATTTTCATGCAAGATTTTCCTGTAAGGGGAGGGAGTATAAATATTATATTTATAACTCACCAACAAAAAGCCCAATCTTTGTAGGAAGAATGCACCATGTTTCACAAAAACTTGATGTTTCAAAAATGCAAAAAGCAGCAAAATTACTAGTTGGGGAGCACGATTTTTCTTCTTTTCGTGGAAAGGATTGTCAGGCTTTGAGCCCCATAAAAACTGTTGACTTTATTAAAATTACGCAAATTTCTCAAGAAATTTTAGAAATCCATGTTGGTGCAAAGTCTTTTCTTTACAGAATGGTGCGAAACATTACAGGTTTGTTAATTTCAATTGGTACAGGGAAGTTAGGTATTGAAGATATTGAATATATTTTTGAGAAAAAAGATATCTCTGTATTGCCATATACTGCACCTGCGTGTGGATTATATTTCTTTAAGGCTTGGTATTAGGATCCGTTCCATTTTAGCGGAAACAGAATGGAGCCTAAACATCCAAATTTGCAACATTAAGAGCATTTGTAACAATAAAGTCTCTTCGTGGTTCAACTACGCTTCCCATTAATGTTGAAAAAATTTCATCTGCAGCTTCAGCATCTTTAATTGAAACCTGAAGAAGTGTTCTTGCGGCAGGGTCAAGAGTTGTTTCCCAAAGCTGTTCTGCATTCATTTCACCAAGACCTTTAAACCTTTGCAGTGTTAAACCCTTAGTCCCAATTTCATTAATTGCTGTAATAAAGCTTGATGGTAAACTAATTTGAAATTCTTTATCATCTTTCTTAAAAATGACATACTTTGCCTCAAAAATTTCTGCAATACTTGTATAACTTTGCAAAAGAGTACGGAAGTTTATGCCTTCTAAAAAATGTTCCGTAATTTTACAATCTTGCTTGAGCCCTCTTGTGTGTTTAACAATCTTACCGTCCTCTGCAGAAAAATGGGTGTTTTCATCATTAGAAAGTAAGTTAAGTTTTGTAACAATTTGCTCAATTTTTTCAAGAAAATCCGTGTAATTTTTTACCTTGTTAATAACAACAGCTTCAATAACGGAGCTTTCAATTGTTAAAGATGCTTTTTTAAGTGCTTCTTCAAACTTAATAACAGTTTTAATAATGCGTGATAAATCTTGTCCAATATATGTTCTGCCATCTGCATTTAAAACAGAATTTGTACAAGCAAGGTCTGTTTTATAATTATTAAGACTTTCATGATCTTTAATATAAACTTCACTAGTGCCTTTTTTAACCTTATAAAGAGGAGGTTGTGCAATATATAAATACCCTTTTTTAATGATGTCAGGCATTTGGCGATAGAAGAATGTTAAAAGCAAAGTACGAATATGTGCTCCATCAACATCGGCATCTGTCATAATTATGATTTTATGATATCGTATTTTTTCAATGTCAAATTCACTTCCAACACTTGTTCCAAGAGCGATGATCAATGTTCCAATAACTTCTGAAGATAAGATACGGTCAAACCTTGTTTTTTCAACATTAAGAATTTTACCTCTTAAAGGTAATACAGCTTGAATTTTACGGTCTCTTCCTTGTTTTGCCGACCCACCTGCAGAGTTACCCTCTACAATGAATAATTCAGAAAGTGAGGCATCTTTTTCTTGGCAATCCGCTAATTTTCCCGGTAACGATGCAACATCAAGCGAAGTCTTTCTGCGTGTAAGATCTCTTGCTTTTCTTGCAGCTTCACGAGCACGAGACGCCTCCAAAATTTTTTCAATAATAATTTTTGCTTCATTAGGATGTTCTTCGAACCATTGTGAAAGTTTGGCGTAAGTGACATCTTCCGTAATTCCACGAACTTCTGAAGAGACAAGTTTATCTTTTGTTTGAGAAGAAAATTTAGGATCCGGAACTTTAACCGAAACTATTGCTGTTAAACCTTCTCTGGCGTCGTCTCCGACTATTGCATTTTTTGTTTTAAGATTTTGTGAGTATTTCGTGATAGTTCTAGTTAATGCAGATTTAAACCCTGCAAGGTGAGTTCCTCCATCTTTTTGTTTAATGTTGTTTGTAAAGCATAAAATATTTTCGGAATAACTGTCATTCCACTCCAGTGCAACATCAACCGTAACACCACTACCTTCTCCATGAACTGTAATTGTTGGTATGAGTGCAGTTTTGGATTTGTCCAAATGTTTAACATAAGCTTCAATTCCGCCCTCAAAATAAAATTCCTTTTCAATGGGCTCTTCTGGGCGGTTATCTTTAAGGATAATCCTTACACCGGAATTAAGAAATGCAAGTTCACGAATTCTGTGTTCAAGGGTTGAAAATGAAAACTCTATTCCTGTAAATGTTTCAGTTGATGGCAAAAATGTAACTTCAGTTCCTTTTTGACCTTTCTGAGTATCACCTGTACATTCGAGCGGCGCTCTTGCAACACCATTATCGAAAATCATTTCATATTGTTTGCCGTCTTTCCAAATTTTTAATTTTAACCATACCGAAAGTGCATTTACAACGGAGACACCAACCCCGTGAAGACCTCCGGAGATTTTATAGGAGTTATCATCAAATTTACCACCTGCATGGAGCTGTGTCATAATTACTTCTGCAGCAGAAACACCTTCTTCTTTGTGAAGATCAACAGGAATACCGCGTCCGTTATCCCTTACTGTACAAGAGCCATCTACATTTAAAATGATATGTACCAAATCACAATGCCCAGCAAGAGCTTCGTCAATTGCATTATCTACAACTTCATAAACCATGTGATGCAAGCCGGAGCCGTCGTCTGTGTCTCCAATATACATTCCTGGGCGTTTTCTAACGGCGTCAAGCCCTTTTAAAACCTTAATCGAAGATGAAGTATACTCAGACATTGCTCATAAATAATTATAACAGTAGATTCAAAACCATTAATTGTTTGATGTCAAGAAAATTGAAATATACTAAACCTTTTTGTATTCCTTAAATATTAATAATAAAATTGCGAATGTAATAATAATTACTCCAATAATGGTATATATTGTTATATGGGCATTAAAAAAGTTTACATCAACAAATATTATCATAATAAATTTGATGAATTCCATCATTTGTACAAAATATCCCTTTCCATGTTTAAATGCAAGAAATGTAAATAAATTACCAATTGAATTCAAAAAACCGATTGCAAGAAAATACCCCGTAAAAGACCAGTCAACACTTTTAAAAAATTTCATGCTGAAAAAAATGGTAGTTATTGTTGTTAAAGAAATATACCAATAAAGAGCAATATACGTTGAAACACTAGATTTTCCAATATTTTTTTGAAAAACAGCACAAACTGCCCAAAGAAAAACGCAAATGATACCTAAATTATGATAATAACTCCATTCTGCAAAAGTTGGTTGAAGAATAATTAAAACTGCAATAAGGCATAAAATTTTTGATACCCACACAATTGTTGGAATTTCTTCTTTGCAAAAGAATTTTAGCATTAAATTTGCAATAAACGGTAAAAGGAATGCAAACGTCATTGCGATGTGTGTGTCAATGTTAATATAAACAATTGGCCAGATTATCATTGAAATTCCACCAAAAAAACCAAGTAAAAGGTTCATTTTATGTGGAACATTAATATAAAAAAGCCTATAATTTTTTATTAAATGAAAGATGATAAATGGTATAAATGCAATCAAACCAAAAGTGTTTCTTATAAAACCGGCAGATGACGGTAAAATTACACCATGAATTGATAAAACTTTAAATGCAATTACTACAAAAACATTAATCAACGCCGCTAAAACATTATAAAGTATTACCATAAAATGAAAAAGCGGATAATACAGATTATTACAAAGCTAACGAAAGTGCAGCAAGATTCGTAAGTGTGTTAATATCGGAGTGATATCTGACAATTTGTACCGATTTATTAAAACCATAGAGTATTGGTCCAATTACGAATGCGTCATTTGCAGATTCAAGCAAATTCATTGCAATGTGTGATGCAGTTAAATTTGGAGTAATTAATATATTTGCAGGTTTTGTCAATCTGTTGAATGGATAATGCTCACGAGGGTTTTCCGAAAGTGCAACATCAACCATCATTTCTCCATCGTATTCAAACGAAACACATTGTGAATCAAGAATTTTTATTGTTTCATGAATTTTATCATTATCAAGGCCAGATCTTGATCCGAAGTTTGAATATGAAACAAAAGCTACCCTTGGGGTATAGCCAAATGCTTCAACTTTTTTTGCTGTTTGAACGGCAATTTGTGCAAGTTGTTTTGGAGTTGGGTTTTCATTGATTGCGGTATCTGAAATGAAAATTGTACGATTTCCAATGACAACACCAGATGTAGCAAAAAGAGTTTCATTTTCTTTTTTTGAAATCACCCTTGAGATATCGTTTAAAGATTTTTGATATCCACGAGTAAAACCTGTTAAAAGAGAATCCGCATGACCTACTTCCAACATTGCCGCTGCAAAGTGGTTTCTGTCTGTTTTAATTAAACGCTCACAGTCTCTACGAAGAAAACCTTTTCTTGAGAGTTTCTCAAAAAGGATATCTATATACATTTCCACATGAGGCGAATTTGCTGCATTTGCGATTGTAATATTTTTTGAATCAAGTCCCGCACTTTTCATAACAGATTCAACTTTATCTACTCTGCCAACAAGAATTGGCTCAGCATATCCTTCATTTTTTACAGAAAGTGCAACTTTAATAATTTCAAGCTCTTCACCTTCAGCAAAAATAATTTTTTTCTTAATATCACTTTTTGCAAGATTATTATAAATAGATTGCATCGTGCTAATTGTTGGATTTCTAAAGGAATGCAACTGAGACTTATATTCTCTAAAGTTTGTAATATGTTTTTGAGCAACGCCGGAGTCCATTGCAGCTTTTGCAACAGCGGCAGAAACTTCTGCGATAAGGCGTGGGTCAAATGGTGTTGGAATTATGTAAGAACGCCCAAATTCAAGTTTACGCCCAGGGTAGGCACGAAGTACTTCTGTTGGCACTGATTCCTTAGCAAGATTTGCAATTGCACGAGCAGCTGCAATTTTCATTTCCTCATTAATATCTGTGGCATTAACATCAAGAGCACCACGGAAAATATAAGGAAAACCCATAACATTGTTTACTTGATTCGGGTAATCACTGCGTCCGGTTGCGACAATGGCGTCAGGCCTTGCGCTTGTTGCGTCTTCCGGAAGGATTTCAGGATCAGGATTTGCCATAGCAAAAATTACCGGATCTTTTGCCATTTTCGTAATCATTTCTTTTGTAAGAGCACCTTTAACTGAAAGACCTAAAAATACATCTGCACCATCAAGAGCTTCCGTTAATGTTCTTGCTTTTGTTTCAACAGCATATTTTTCTTTTAGCTCTGTCATTTTTTCGGTTCTGCCTTTGTAAATGACGCCGTTAGAATCACACGCAATTACATTTTTAGGGTTAACACCTGCAGTTATTAACAGATTTAAACAGGCAATTCCTGCAGCACCTGGACCGTTAAGTACAACTTTTAAATTTTCAAATTTTTTACCGATAATCTCGCAAGCATTCATTAGACCAGCAAGACATATTATTGCTGTTCCGTGTTGGTCATCATGGAATACAGGAACATTTAGTCTTTTTTTAAGCTCTTTTTCAATTTCAAAACAATCAGGAGAAGCAATATCCTCAAGATTAATACCACCCCACGAGTTCCCAATTCTGGCAATAGTTTCAATTAATTTGTCTTTATCATATTCTTCAACTTCAATATCGATACTGTCTATGTTTGCAAATCGTTTAAAAAGAACCGATTTACCCTCCATTACAGGTTTTGATGCAGCAGCACCTAAGTTTCCAAGTCCTAAAACTGCAGTACCGTTAGAAATTACTGCAATCATATTTCCCTTTGATGTATATTTATAAGATGTTGTAGGATCTTGTTGAATTTCTAAGCAAGGGTATGCAACCCCAGGTGAGTAAGCTAATGAAAGGTCTCTTGCTGTTACCAAGTTTTTTGTTGGTGAAATAGCAATTTTACCGGGTTTTGGGAATTCATGAAAATTTAGAGCCTCTTCTTTTGTAACTTGCACTCTCCCGTTTTTAGACATACTACACGCAAAATGGTTTTTACACATTTTAAGCAAATTGAAAAACTGTATGTCAAGTTTTTTTTAAGAAATAATAAAAAATACTTGAAAAATAAAAAATAGAGTTTTACCCGCCATATTATTTTATACATTTTCATGGAAAAACAAGAATATAAACCAGCTTTTGAAATTAAAGACCTCTTTGAGGCATCTGTGCATTATGGTCACAAAACAGCTTTCTGGAATCCAAAAATGAAACCATATATTTACGGTGAAGCAGATGGGATATATATTATTGATCTTGTAAAAACTTATCACAATTTAAACAGAGCTCTTTCAGAGTTGTATCACCTTGGAAGACAAAACAAAAGAATATTATTCGTTGGTACGAAACCACAGTGTTCTAAGCTTGTGAAAAAATATGCAATTGAATGTGGTCAGTATTATATTAACCACAGATGGCTTGGTGGTACTCTGACGAACTGGAAAACAATTGCCTCGTCAATTAAAACTCTTGAAGACTACGAAAGAAAAATCCGTGAAGAGTCCACAAAATATACAAAAAATGAGCTTATAGGTATGACTCGTAATATGGAAAAACTTGAAAAAAACATTGGTGGAATTCGCCAATTAAATGGAAAACCTGATGCAATTTTTGTCATTGATGCTCAACATGAAAGTATAGCAATTGCAGAAGCAAATAAAATGAATATTCACACAATTGCTGTTGTTGACACAAACACAAATCCGCAGGTGTAGATCTTGTAATTCCTGGTAATGATGATTCAACAAAAGCTTCTGAACTGTATTTAAGATTGGCGTCTGAAGCAATTTTAAGGGGAATTCAAGATGGAATGAAATCAACAGGTGTTGACATTTCTGCATATATCAAAAAACCTAAAGCGAAATCTTAATAAGGTATTTAATAAAGATATGTATCCTGTTCCTATTCCTTTTGAAGAAAAACTTTCTTTTGAGTATACTTCTGTTGGTTTGCAAGGGTCAGACATCTTCAAGCCGGATACGGAGTATAATAAAACTGGTGTAACAGTTCGTGGTAAGTGTGGTCTTCCCCAAATGACAGAACCTCAAGTTGTAAAGCATTTTACTCGCCTTTCAACTCAAAATTTTTCAATTGATGCAAATTTTTATCCGTTAGGATCTTGCACAATGAAATATAACCCAAAATTAAATGAGAAGACGGCACGATTGCCCGGTTTTGCCTCCTTACATCCAATGCAATCTGAAAAATCAACACAAGGTGCATTACGTTTAATTTACACTCTTAAAAAATGGCTTTGCGAGTTAACAGGCCTTTACGATGCAACACTGAACCCTGCGGCCGGTGCCCATGGTGAATTTGCGGGTATTATGTGTATAAAAAAATATTTTGAAA
>JAURNI010000026.1 GCA_030830305.1 Alphaproteobacteria bacterium
ATCACAAACCTAAGGAAATTCATAAAAATAAAAGAGGGCGTCCTAGGAAAATTCGTGAATAATTTTAAGGGCTGCTTTTTGTGTTTTGCTCTTCGTTTAATTGCTGTAAAAATATCTCACTGTTTGCTTTATCACTTGGTAGAGGTTCTGTACTCCAGTATTCTTTAGAATGCGGATAGTTCGGTTTTTTGTAGTCTTTACCTTTTTGTTCTGCAATATAATTTTCCAGTATTTTTCTAACAGACTGTATTTTTTCAATTGGCACTTGATGCTTTTCAATTTGCCACAGGTCGTCTTTGAATCTTTCTTTTGCTTTTTGTAGAATATCTTCTAAAAGAATGATATCAAAAACAGTGCGTATTGCAGGAACGCCATTGGTTGTATCTTCAAGTTTTTCTTCTTTTGCTTTGCGTTCTTGTTCCAGTTTGTGCAATTTTTCTTTTTGAATTTTAAAATTTGTTAACTCTTTTGCCATTTTTATGCGTTTTAAGAACTCTTTACCGTCTTGTATTGGTTCAAGGTTGTGCATAAATTCTTCAAATTGCTTAATTGTATCCATAATGCTTCATAAATTTAATTAAAAACACTAACGCACTTAAATTTGTATTGAGGAAGCAAAAAAATTCTTGACATTTAACTTTTGCTCAATTTCTAGTTTTCCAGTGAATTTTTATTAAAGGTATGTTTCTTTCGAAGAACTTCTTCATTTTTGCTTTTTCTACTGTTGTTTCAATATTTGCTTTTGAAATGGTAGCACTTGCTGATAGTACTGACATGAACTCAATCCTTTGTGGTGGTTACAGTCTCTTCAGGGGTCCAATGGGTAAAGCACTTGCAGTGTTTTCAATTGTTTCACTTGGTGTTGGTTTGTTTATGGGTAAAATTACATGGGGTTTAGTCTTCGCCGTTGCTCTTGGAATTGGTGCAATTTTTGGTGCTCCAAAAATTGTTAGTGTTGTTACAGGTGGTAATGAAATCTGCCAAAATTCTACAACATAATGCACAATACAAACATAGGCAAAATTCTTGCTGCCTACGAAGTATTCCTGGAAAAAGAAAAACGCTTTTCCGGGAATACCGTTTCTTCTTATGTTTCGGATATCCGCCTCTTCCTTGAGCATTTCCCTTCTGCTCAAAATTTTAATCAAATTTGTGAAATTTCTGCATCGCAAATTCAATTATTTTTGCAAAAACAAAAACTTGAAGGTATTGAAATTTCAACACTTGCAAGGAAGCTTTCCGCGTTGAAATCTTTTTTTAAATTTACTAAAAAAAGGTTCGATGTAACAAATTACAATATTTTTAAAATAAAAAACCTTAAAGTAAAACAAACTGTACCAAGAGCAATAGACGAAGAAGTTTTCCCAAAGCTTGTGCGAACACTTAAAAACCAAAATGAAGGGTGGGAGGGTTTACGCAATGAAGCACTTGCTTATTTAATTTACTCCACGGGTATGAGGATCTCCGAAGCTCTTTCGCTTACCCATTCTTCAATCAACAGAAGTAACAATTCCGTTGTAATTCATGGAAAAGGCGGCAAGGAAAGAATTGTTGTGATTCATAAAATTGTTTTAGAAAGAATCTCAAAATATCTTCAAGAACTTCCAAAAGAAACCCTTGAGCATTTTACAAAAACCACAAAAACTCCACCTCACAAAACCCCGATATTCCTTAGCACTACCGGTAGAAAATACACCCCGCGAATGTTCCAGTTTGCTCTTGCAAATGCAAGAAATGTACTTGGGCTTTCAAAAACTTTAACCCCGCATGCACTGCGGCATTCATTTGCAACTCATATTTTGGAAAACGGCGGAGACATTAAAGTCATTCAGGAAATTCTTGGGCATTCTTCCCTTAAAACAACGCAAAAATATCTTAAGGTAAGTAACAATAAATTAGAAAACGCATACAATAAATATCACTAATAATTTTTTAGTTATTTTAAATATATTTTGTTGACATTTTCATTTTTGATAATTCCAAATATATTTTGTTGACATTTTAATTTCAATTATCTGAATTACACAATGTAACTACTAATTAAATTTTAAAAAGGAATCAGTTTAACTATTTAGTAGGTCTAGTATTTGTTATGAGCCAAAAAGGAGGAGGGGGATCAGATAAGAAAGGCAGTGGTCAAAAATATCAACAAACAATACAAAATACACAACAAAAAGCAGGTCAAATATACTCACAACCAATACAGCAAGCAAAAGCAAACACAGGTATTAACTTTGGTAAGAGTGCATTACAAGATATATTATACCAAGCTGATCAACCATTAAGTCAAATTCTAGGCCGACAAATTCCCAATATACAACTAAACTTACAGGACTTACAGAATCTTCAACAGCAAAACCAACAACAGCAAATGATGATGCAACAAGATGTACCACAAATAAGAAAAACAAGCGGAAAAGGCATGATGTGCTTAATACATGCTATATTCCCGGATAAAATATCTGATATTGGTGGTGGTGTTTTTTGCAGTAGTGCAGACAGCAGATTAAAAGACGATATTAAATCTTATGTTTTAAATAGGATTCGACAACTTCAACAAGCTGTGCAAAACAACACATTACAACAATTAAACCCACCGATTACCAATAATTTTGGCAATGACCAAGAACTGAAAGCACTACTCGGTTTAGCGGGTGATAGTCATGGTGTTGATGTAACAAAATTTTATAATTCCACAACATATGAGCAATCCAACAAACAGAACCTCCATGGTGAAGTAAGAGTAAAACAAGCAAATGCATTAAATTTGGAAACAATCCAACAAAACACAAGAGAATTTCAAACATTACTGAATGCAGCGCAACAAAAAGTTCATAATATAGAGACAGGGCGCATGAATGACGCTTCCTTATGCTACTACATTGCACAAAAATATAATATTGGAATTAATTTGTACAACTTAGATGGTATAATTACAGAACAATACAACCCTCAACATTCCAGAACAATAGTTAATATCCTTGGCGAACCAGGCCACTTTAAAGCAATGCTTACTGATGCAAAATTTCAAAAGTTACCAGGGTTTCAAGAGTTAAGACAGCAGCAAAATGACTTCTTAGGTGTTGGTGATTATGAGATGATTGATACTAATACTATAGACAACAGATACTCTAATGCGTCACAAGGTAGTTTTGCAAGTCCTTACAAACAAAATCCTTTCTCAAATATTTTCAATCAAGCTAATTACGGTCATCAATATCACCCGTCAAATGCCTCTAATAATCTGTTCAGACAAAGCAATCAATTGCAACAGTCAAATTCACAGGAAGAAAATACTGCGGAATATTTTAATCTTGATGCAAAGGAACGGACGGAGTTAAATCTTGATAATATTTACAACGAAATTAAAGAGAATAAGGGAGAAAATTTGAGTCAAAAGGTAGATTCTTTATTAAACAAAGTAAATGAATTGCAAAGCAAAGCAGAAAGCATTAAACAAGAACAAGACAAAACCGGAAACGATTTACTTTCTGAAGCAAGCCTTGAAAAAACGAAAAATCTTCGCTACATGCAACTTAGCTTTGTTAGGGAACAAAATGAAAAAAACGAAACAACACTTAAAAACGCCGTTGAACAAGCAAAGCGGCTTAAATTACCTACAAATGGTAACAATCTTCAAGAAAAATACAATGACCTTTTTCAAAAAAAAGAAGAAGCAAAAGAAAAATTAATAAAAAAGCTGAATGGTCATAAAGGACTATTCCCCGAAGGCAAAAAAGTAACAGAAATAAAGGACATCAACTTTGCAGACGGTTACAACACTGTTGAAACGGCACGAAACACAAACTTTATAGTTACTCTTAATGATAATACCACAATGTATGTTGGGGTTTCAGATAACGGCCAGAGAACGCTTCTTGCAGTTGAACGCTATTTAAAAGAATTAGAAGAGTGCAAGAAAAAACTAAAAAGCATGCAGAATGTAAAAGATGCAACTGCTGTAGCTGAACTTGAAATACAAATTAAAAACATTGAAAGGCATGTTGGGAACGTACATTGTGGTAACCCTTGGGATGCCATTGAAAAAGTTGAAACATTACGGACTGTTGATAAAGCATTTCGCCCGGAGCATCTAGCTGCTGTTGAAGATAAAGAGTGGGGAACATCAATATGTGCTACTTCTGCTTACAAGAAAGATGACAAAGGATACCAAGAAGTAGCAAACGAAGTGGTTTTTTTCGACCAAAAAGCGCAAAAAGATAAAATTAAACAAGCATACGAACAAGAAAAACAAGAAATAGAAAAAGACTTTAAGAAAGTTTTGGACGAATTTGAAAAAGATAATAATTCTGAGCAAGCAAATCTTTTGGATTATATTCCACAACAACAAAATAAAACCAACACAAAACAAAGAGAAGCAATAATAGAAAAAATTGCACAATTACACAAAGACTTTGAAAAAGCATTTCGTAAAAATGTAATTGGCAACGCTAAAAACAAGATTTTTGCTGATACAGCACAACAAGAATATACACAAATAAACAAACAGGTAATGACGCCTGAAGAATTTTTACAACTTTTGCGAAAACTTCAACAGAGAGATGCCGTAAAAGATGTACACATCAAAGAATTACTTTTTGGTGAAAAACAAAAAAAAACTGATGGGATAATGCAGATCATTGAGAATGATCAGCAGTTATTTGATACCAATAAGCAAAAAGTTACAAACTTGTATAATGCATTACAAGAAGTATACAGTAATGTAAATAAAGGCGAAGAAAAACCAAAAAGACTTGCCAAGGAAGTACACGATTTATTAAAAGCACAGCAAAGCCAGCAGCAAGCACAATTCCAAAAGTCACGTAATGTTGAAACTAATGCACATTTGCCAACAGCACGAAACAGTAAAGATGGTTTTGTAGAAGAGGCATTTGATGCTTATAAAGAAGCACTTAAGCGGTGTGATGATGATGATAAAATACCAATTAATTCCACAAGACAAACGATCCTTCAGAATTTCGCTACTAAAGAAACTAAAAGTATTTTTGATTCACAAAATGTATATTTTCCTGTTAGCAAAATACTTGAACAATATACACAATATAAACAATATAAACAATATACAGAATGTCCTAAACAGGAACAAGAATTGCTTAAAAAAGCAATAGCAGAGCGAGGCAGATGGAAAAACGCAACAGGTAATGATTTAACAACACGATATAACCGAATAATAACTCAATTGAACGGATACGGTTACAAAGAGTTGGTTAAATTACGGCGTTTCCTTGTTGCCACATTGGAAGAAACATCAACTGAAAGTAAGAACTTCAAACTACCCACCAGAACTCCGGAGCAGATAAAAGTAATAGTGGATTTTTTCCAATTGGTTACCGGTGAA
>JAURNI010000027.1 GCA_030830305.1 Alphaproteobacteria bacterium
AATTTTGTAAAAGCAATGGCATTGAGGGTTTTATCAAACGGTGTAAAAATTAAGCCTTGCATACCACCGGTATTAACAAAGGCATCATCACATTCAGTTGATTCTTTAACATCAAAACATTTAAAATCAATGTTATATTCATTTTTCTGTTTTTCAAAAAAATTCTTTCTCCATTCAAATTGGCTTTTTTTTCTGAAAATATAAGCGGTACCTGAAGAATGCCCTACTCCCGCTGGTAAATTTGAATGTTTTTTGAAGATTTCGTCAAATGCCTGCTTACTTTCCAATGCTAATTTTGTTAACAAGGAAAACTTTTGTTCGAAATTTATTTTTGATCTCCGGTGTTGCAAAAGCCAACTTTTTTGCTCTTTTGGAAGAAAAAGCGGCTTATAAAATGGCTTGGGAAAAAAAGAAGGTTGAATGCTCATTGGCGTTGTATGCGAGAAACTCAATTGACAGCCATTCGCAAAGGTTGCCCTCATTCCTGACTGAGGCTCGCAATCTAAAATATCAACATCAAAACCATTATTTTGTAATGCTTTTGCAGTTAAAATACCATTAATTCCTGCTCCAATAATTAAAGCTCGTGGCATGATTCACAATTCTAAACTTCTTTGACGACTTTCCTTCATTATAGCAAAGTCATTATCTGCATGATACGAAGAACGAGTAAGCGGAGAAGATGCAACCATTAAAAATCCACGGGAATATGCTACGCGTTCATAGTATTTGAATTCCTCCGGAGTAATAAATTTTTCTACATTTGCGTGTTTTTTTGTTGGCTGAAGATACTGACCGATTGTGATAAAATCTATATTTGCACAACGCATGTCGTCCATCACTTGCAGCACTGCTTCTTTAGTTTCACCAAGACCGACCATTATTCCTGATTTCGTAAAACATTCCGGACTAATTTCTTTAACTTTTTCAAGTAAACGAAGTGAGTGGTAGTATCTTGCACCGGGGCGAATTCTTGCGTAAAGTGAAGGAACGGTTTCAATGTTATGATTGTAAACATCAGGTTTTGCTTTTGCAACCATTTCAATTGAACCGTTTTTATTTCTGAAATCCGGAGTCAAAACTTCTATTGTAGTATTTGGGGAAAGCACACGGATTTCCTCAATACATTTTACAAACTGGCTTGCACCGCCATCTGAAAGATCGTCTCTGTCAACTGAAGTAATTACTACATGTTTTACACCCGTTTCTGCAACCATTTTAGCAAGATTTTTCGGTTCTTTTTCGTCAACACTTAAAGGTTTTCCGGTTTTAACATTGCAAAATGCACATGCACGAGTACAGGTATCTCCAAGAATCATTACTGTTACATGCTTTTTTTCCCAACATTCACCGATATTAGGACAAGCGGCTTCTTCACAAACCGTATGCAAGCCTTTACTTCGAACAAGATCCCTCGTTTCTTGAAAACTTTTTGAAATGGGTGCCTTAACTCGTAACCATGAAGGTTTTTTTTGAGGAACGGCACTTTCCATGAAATTTTACAAAAAATTATTGTTGATTAGATTTTGCCTCTGAATTTGTAGAAAAATCTAACTCACTAAATAAATCTTTCATTGCATTTTCTGTTTGAGCAATGGTTCTTTGAGTCATGTTAAAGTTTTTCATACCGCTTGCAAGAGTCCCACTTGTACCAACAAGATACTCCTGAACAAGGGTTTGGTCAACAACCATTTGAATATAAAGGGAACCGTCAATCGGGCTTTGGAAAATATTCTTCCTTTTTGCACCGGAAATTGGAACATTTTTTACAAGGGATTTTGTAGCTTGAGCAAAGTAGCTATCAACTGCTTCCAGGTTTTTGCCGTCACTTGCAACACCTGCTCTACGAAGAGACTCTTTTGTAACTCGTGAAACACTTGTTTGAATTTGTGCAGCCATGTTTGCTATTGCATCAGCTTCTGCTTGAGCTATTTGCATTTTAATTCCGCCGGCAGTTTTCGGGGCAATTCCAACTGCAGAAATCATTCCTTGAACGGAAGGGTCAACAACCCACTCAGGAAGTTGTAATTGTTGCAGTGAACCAACATCTTTCGGTTTTTGAACATCAACAGGAGGTTTCGTACACGAAACAAAAACAGCAAAAAGTGCAAAAAAAATATAAAAAAATTTCATAACTTATTCAAAGTTCAATAACTGAATTCATTAATAAAATTGAATTTGTCAAGTATTTTTGAAAAAAGTAAGTTATCTAATAAATGCTTCCTTAATTGATAAAGTGCAAATTGAGTATATAGCATGAAAATAAAATTTGGTGAAAAATGTTGTTAAGAGTATCTAAAATTGTCTGAAAATCTGAAATTCAGACATTTTCAGACAAAATTCAGACAGATAGAAACAAGGTATAATCTAGGTTTCAGACAATTCAGACATCTGAATTTTGAATTTGCTGAAATTTAAAGTTTATACGTGGTAATTAGTAAAAATTATCTTGACATTTACCCTATATTTTTCTTTAATTTTTTGTATTTAACTTTTGGTTTTAAGGTGATCATTCAATACAAACAAGCAAGGCCCAATATTGATTCCTCTGCTTTTATTGCTCAAAATGCAGTGATTTCCGGAAATGTAACTATTGGCAAGAATGTCGGTATTTGGTACGGCTGCGTTTTAAGGGGAGATGTCTCCGCAATTCAAATTGGGGAAAACAGCAATATTCAAGACGGAACAACAATTCACGGCACCCGTGCAAATCATGTTCAGAATAAAACAGGAGATTCCGCCGCCGACGTTATAATCGGCAAAAATGTTACTGTAGGGCATAACTGTATAATTCATGCCTGTACAATTGAAGATGAATCTTTTGTTGGCATGGGTAGCATTATGATGGATCTTTCCAAAGTTGAAAAACATGGAATGCTTGCTGCAGGTTCGGTTCTTTCACCAAAAAAAGTTGTAAAATCGGGGGAACTTTGGGCAGGAGTTCCTGCTAAATTTTTTAGAAAACTTAGCGAAGAAGAAATTGCCTATATTGCAACTTCTGCAAACAACTATTCCCTTCTTGCAAAGGAATATAAACACGAAAGCACGGTAATAAACCAATGAAATATATTGAATTTCTTCCGTTTTTACCTGTAAAAAATACTTTTGAATACAAAACCGCTTTAGATGTTGAAAAAGGAGATATTATTAAGTGTAGGTTTGGTAAATTTGATGCGCTTGGAATTGCGTTAAACATTCATAATACCCAACAAACACAACACAAACTTGCAAGTGTTTCAAGCATTGTTTTCAAACAGTTAATAAAACCCCAGCAAATATTACTTATTAAAAAACTGGAAAGCTATTACGGTTACGACGCCGGACTTTTTGGCAAATTATTCTTTCCATTTTCAATTAAAAATTGTGTTTTTAACACTCAAGAAGAAATGGTAAAATTAAGTTCAAATGCAACTGTGCAGAGCAGTCGCTCCCAAAAATGGCAAGTAATTTTTAATACCTTAAAACACGGAAACGCAATTGAGTCTTCAACGTTTACAGGGCTTTCTTATTTTAAGAGCAAAGGACTTTTAGAAACCTTTCAAAAATCGATAGAATTCAAAAATTACCAGTTCACAAAAATTACCGAATCAACTCTTCCGGAACTTTCAAATGAACAAACAAAAGTCTTTCATAGCATACTAGATGACAGCACAAGCTTTCAAACACATTTAATTCACGGAAAAACAGGAAGTGGAAAAACCGAAGTTTACGCTCATTTAATTCAAAAAATTTGTCAGCAACATGGAAAACAAACTCAAATTCTTGTTATGCTTCCAGAAATTGGCCTTGCTAAAGTAATTGCACAAAGACTGGAAATGCGATTAGCATGTAAAATACCTATTTGGCATTCTTCAACACCGGAAAACCAAAGAAAGCAGTATTTTCAAGAAATTCAAAACGGTGCTTGTAATATTATTGTGGGTACGCGGTCTTCCCTGTTTTTACCGTTTCAAAACCTTAAAATAATTATTGTAGACGAAGAACATGATGGATCTTACAAACAGGAGGAAACACCGGTTTACCATGCAAGAGACGCTGCAATTCTTTATGGAAAAACACTTAATATTCCTGTAATTTTAGCTTCGGCAACGCCGTCAGTTGAAAGTTATTACAACACTCAGAATCAAAAGTACAAATTGCATAAATTAAATGCAAGATTCGCAAATGTTCAAATGCCGGAAATCAAAGTTGTTAATGAAAAAACGAAAGGCTTTCTTTCTGAAACCTTAAGGCAAAAAATTTTGGAATATTATTATACCGGAAAACAAATTTTAGTTTTTATCAACCGCAGAGGCTTTGCCCCCATCAACAGATGCAATACCTGCAAAGGTGTTTTTAAATGTGACTCTTGCGATGCTCTTTTAACATATCATAAAAAAAAAGGAGTTCTTGCGTGTCATAAATGCTCATTTTTTATTCCAACACATTCAAGTTGCACAATGTGCGGAGAAAACATTCAAATTAATTCCACCGGAGCAGGAGTTGAAGCAATTTACGAAGAGGTTTTAGGATTGATTGAGAAAAGCGAGCCGAGGGTGTGTCAAGATTTTTACGATAGTAAAAATGGAGATACGCCCGAGTGTGAGCCGGGTGCACAAATAACAAAAGACATCATATTGAACACAGAAACAACACACAACACCGCAAACCAAGCCCCTTACCCATTTCGGTCTCTCTCCGCTTCGCTAACGCTCAGTCGAGACCTTCAGGGTTGCGGGGCCCTCCCCCGTACAAACATAAAAAACGAAATTGCAATCTTTAGTAGCGATGAACAAAATACAGAAAATAAACTCTCAAAGTTTATTGAAAATGTTCAAAACGGAAAAATCAAAATTATCATCGGTACGCAAATTGCATCAAAAGGGTATGATTTCCCAAATCTAAAACTTGTGTGTATTGTGGATTTACTTCTAAAAAATGACGAAATAGATTTTAAGTGTGATGAAAAACTCATGCAGTTACTTACACAAGTTTCAGGAAGAAGTGGAAGATCAGGTGACAGAGGTCTGGTTTTAATACAATCAAAAAGAAAAGAAGGAGAGCTTTTGCGTCTTGTTAATGAGGATCAAAATATTTTTTATAATGAAGAACTAAAAATAAGAAAAGAAAACTTTTTTCCTCCGTTTTCAAGGTTTACCGGCATAACTGTATTTGGTACAAATGAAAAATCTACAGCACTTGAAGCTAGCAAAATTTCAGAGGAAATTCGTAAAACTATCAAATGTAATATTTTTGGCCCGGCTCCGGCTCCAATTGCATTTATTAAAAATACTTACAGATACAAAATACTTCTAATATCGCATCGCTCACAGCTTGAAATTTCAAGTAAAATTAGAAACATCTTAAATTCTGCAAAATGCAAAGCAAAAATTGATGTTGATGCCATTACTTTTTATTAACACAACCCCAACCTCATGGCCATTGAAGGCTTTGGGGGGTTGGAGTTGTTGGAATAAAGAGTGTTGGGTTAAAATATTCAGTTACGGTTTTTACTTTTTTTCTACCTTGAACGATAATCATCGAATTTATTCGGTACTCTTTGTGAAGCAAATTTTACATTTGCAATATCAATTGGCTCCAAGAATTGTTCAATTTGATTTACAGCAGATTGCCACCCGGGATACCTTGGAAAATCTATACATTTTTCCAAAACAAGAGTCGTATCATTTTTAAGAATATCTATTTTACCACTTAATTCTATGAGTTCTAATCTACTTGATTTATATTGAGCATTTCTGTGTGCCAATTTTTCGTCAACAGTCATTACCTGACAATTCTTACGATAATAATGATCAACATGATCATCGTAGTCTTGACGCTCTCGCAACCGATAATTTTGCGATAAATCTACCTCATGTTCTGGTTCTCTTGAATTATAACAACTTTTTATAAGATTCCATAGTGTTTGCTGTTTGCATAAAAAATAAAATTAATTGATATATATACCACATTTTTTAACTCAACGCAAACGGTTTTTAAAAAAGTTGACAATTAATACATTAAAACACTATATAAAAAACCAAAAACTAAGTTTTAGCAAATGAATTTAAACCATATTGCAATTATTATGGACGGCAATCGCAGGTGGGCAACGCTTCATAATACCTCAATAAGGAACGGTCATAAAAAAGGAGCCGAAACATTAATGAATTTATGCAAAAATTTTAAGAAGTATGCCATTCCGCATCTTACAGTATATGCTTTTTCAAATGAAAACAATCGAAGGTCAAGTGAAGAAAAAGATAACATTTTTTCCATGCTTGAGGAATATCTTGATGGAGATATCAAAAAACTTCAACAAGAAAATATCAAAGTTCAGTTTATTGGCGACTTCTCTGTTTTTTCCCAAAAAATTCAAGAAAAAATTACTAAAATTCATTCAATTACTCATAAAAACCCATTTTATACACTTAATGTTGCACTAAATTACGGTGGAAGACAGGAAATTTGCTACGCATTCAGTAAAATTCAAAAACGGGATATCACCGATAAAGATGTTTCGCAAAATCTTTATCAACCAAATATACCCGATGTCGACTTTCTAATTCGCACCGGAGGAATGCAACGCTTAAGTAATTTCCTTACTTGGCAAACAACTTACGCCGAACTTTATTTCTGCAAATGCCTTTGGCCGGATTTTAACGAACACGAATTTAAGACGGCTCTTGATTTTTACCAAATCCAACAACGCAACTTCGGCTACTAACCACGCCTTGCCCCTATCCGTTCCGATGTCTGTTCCACCTTCGAGCTTCGCTCTTCGGCCGACATCTTCAGGATACGGGGCTCGCCCCAACAAAACTCTTATACAAGTACTTCAGTTACACAATCCATGATTTTTGCAAAAAGCTCTTCTGTTTTTGCTTTGTATTTTGGCTCACCTTTAATGTAAATTAAATGATTACCACTGCCCGCACCCGTAATTCCAATGTCAGACTCCCTTGCTTCACCCAAACCGTTTACAACACAACCTAAAATTGAAATCCTAAGAGGTCTAGCAATACTTTCGGTTGCTTTTTCAACTTGTGCTACTATGTTTATGACATCAAACTGTTGCCTTGCGCATGAAGGACAAGAAACAATGTTTACGCCACGGTTTCGTAAATTTAGGCTTTTGAGTATCCTCCACCCTGCATTAACTTCTTCAACAACATCGGCGGAAAGTGAAATACGAACTGTGTCCCCTATTCCGGCAAGCAGAAGTGAACCAATTCCAATTGCAGACTTAACCACACCACTGGAAGCCGGCCCTGCTTCAGTGACTCCCAAGTGAAACGGATAATTACACAATTTTGCAAGCTTTGTATATGCTTCATGCATCATGATGACATCACTTGCTTTAACTGAAATTTTAAAATTCGTGAAATCGTTGTCTTCTAGAATTTTAATTGCATCAAGAGCAGATTCCACCATTGCATCAGCACAAGGTTCATGGTATTTTTGTAGAATACTTTCTTCCAATGAACCGACATTAACACCAAGACGAATTGAAAAGTTATAATCTTTTGCTGCTTTAATGATATCCAGTGCATGTTCTTTTTTGCCAAGGGTTCCGGGGTTAATACGAAGGCATGATGCCCCGTTTTCAGCAGCCTCTACGCCACGCATGTGGTGAAAGTGAATGTCTGCAACTAATGGAACTGGCGAATTTTCGGCAATTTCTTTAAATGCTTTAGAGGATTCTCTGTCCGGCACTGAAACTCGCATGATATCAACACCTGCTTTGTAACAAGCTTCAATTTGAGCAAGAGTACCTTTGATATCCGTTGTTTTGGAATTAGTCATGGACTGCACTAACACGGGGTAGTCACTTCCTATTTTTAACTTTCCAACAGTAACTGTACTGGTTTTGCGACGGTTTATCATCTTTTAATTAATGAAAAATCATATAAAAGTTAATGAGCATATCAAGGTTTTTTTGTCAAGCAGAATAAAATCACCTTCCTTGGCTTTTAATTAGCTTGTCAATCATCTTAATATTGGCAAGAAGTGTTGGTTTGTCTCTTCCGGAAACAATATCTCTTGAGAATGATGTTATTGTTGCAGGATTGATTTTTTTACCGTTTTTAATAACTTCATAATGCAGATGTGCCCCTGTAGAATAACCTGTTGAACCTACATAACCGATGACATGTCCTTGCTTAACACGAGAACCCTGCCTTAATTTTGTGTTAAACCTGGACTGGTGTGCATACGCGGTAGAATATGTATTATTATGGCGAATGATTGTATACCTTCCATAACCGGTACGAGGGCCTCCGTTCCACCCCATGAAGGTAATAACACCGTCTGCAGCTGCATAAATTGCCGTTCCTGAGGGTGCAGCAAAATCCGTTCCAGTATGCAATTTGGAATATCCTAGAATCGGGTGTTTTCTGTAACCGTATTTAGAGGATATCCTTGCACCATTTACAGGTGTTTTCATGAATGTTTTTGACGCAGCTTTTCCTTTTCTGTCGTAATATGATTTTACATCGCTTGTTCTGCGCAAAATGAAATATTCCAAGTCTTTCTTGGTTTTTTTCATAGACAACTTCACATAAAGAACTCTACCCAATCCTTCAATTGCATTTTCGTCATTAACAAGGGTATCATACACAATTTCAAATGTATCTCCTTCACGAATATCTCTTTGGAAGTCAATATCAAAACTGTAAATGTTCACAAATGTTTGAAAAGCTTCGTGCGGAATATTTTGGGTAATAAACGCATCGTACAGACTTCCTTCAATTTTGCCCTTTGCATATACAGGTTTATGTGTAATTTGAATTTTGTTCTTTTGTAAAGAAAAAACTCCTTCTTTTTTTGTCAGAATGTATCGGGTATCTTTAATAGGAAATGAGAGGTATTTGATATCACGAACAAATTTATCATCTTCAATGTATGGCGGAAGGATATCGGCAGAAAACTCTTCATCGTTGACATCATCTTGATATAACATTTTAACATATGATTTTTTTTCTACAACAAGTTTGTCAATATCAAGAATTTTTCCAATACTTTCGATGTCTGAAGCAGAAACATTTAATGCTTTAAGCATTGTTTTAATATTTTGTGTATTTTGTAATTGACGAAGATCCGTATTTTTTGCGTATGTTTCATCATACTCTTCCTCTGCTTGAGACAAAAACTCTTCTGTGTTAAGATCAAGAAAATGTTCTGAAATTGCTTTCTCGTTAGTAATTAATTTTTTATTAACACTAATTGCTGTAAAAATGATAAGTGCAAAAAATGAGGTGAATGTTAGTAAATAAAGTGCTTTCTTCATAATCAATTAACTTGATGGAATCCCATAATAACAATAATTTTGACTTTCAAACATTTTTTTATTTTTTTCTCAAACCCTTTCAAATTCTGCATGATTGATTAAAATCTGAACAATATCTTCGTATTCTATGTTGTTATACTTACAAATTTTTGGTAACAAAGAGGTTGCTGTCATTCCGGGGTGTGTATTGATTTCAAGCATTCTATATGAATCATCGTTTATGATGAAGTCGACTCTGGAAATACATTTTGCACCAATAGCATTGTGTAAATTAATGGAATGTTGTGATAAGTTTTGATAGAGTTTCGGTGAAATATTTGCCGGAGCTTCGTATACGGTTTCTTTGCTGTGGTATTTTGCATTGTATGAATAAAATTCTTCCTTTGGGAGAATTTTACAAGAACCCATAACTTTATTTCCCAGAATTCCAATACATACTTCTTGACCGGTGAAAAATTCTTCAATCATAAAAAGATTGCCGTCTTCATAATTTTGAACCTCTGATTTTTGGGCGTCTGATAGTTTTTCGCCTGCATTCAAAATGAATGTTGCAACAGAAGAACCACCATTCACAGGCTTGATTACGCTCTTTTGTGTAATTTCATAGTCATCGTTAAGTATGCTTTGTTTTAAAATGGCACAACTTTGCATTGTTGGAATTCCGCAAGCCTTTGCATAGGTATTTGTAAGAATTTTATTCATTCCAATTTGGGAAGCAAGCATACCGGAGTGAGTATACGGAATTTCCATGGCGTTTAGAATTGTTTGAATATATCCGTCTTCACCATACTTACCATGCATTGCATTGAAAATAATATCCACTTTTTCATGATTGATATCATTAACAAAATTTTGAGTAAATGGAATTTCGCAAAAATTTAAACCGAGTTTTTGCATTGCATGTGTAACTCCTGTTTTAGTTGCTTGTGCAACTTTTGCTTCAGCTGTTGATTGCTGGTACACAACCCCGATTTTCATGTGTTAATAATAGTAAAATTGTATTTTTTTCCGTCTGTTGCATAAAACGGATTTCTAGTGATAATTCTTTCTTCTTTTTCAAGACCTGCAATGTAAAAACCTTTAGTATTTTCCGAAATAACTTCAACAGTTTTTGTTTGAACAAGGTTTTTTGCATCAAGAACTTTAACAGCTGTCTGGCCATCTTTTAAAATTAAAGCTGTTTTTGGAACGAAATGAGTATAGTGTTTAGAAATTTCTATTAAAGCTTTTACAACGGCATTGTGTGGAGTTTCAACGGTTTTTAATACAACTACAACTTTAACACAACCGGACTGCTTTGATGAAAACCTGCTAATGTGATCAACTTTTCCGGAAAATTCTCGTGAATTATATAGAATTTTAACATTCATGTTTTTTGTAATTTCATTAATGTAGGCTATCGGTAAATCTAAATTAACTTCCGTTTTTTGATGAACCGAAGGCAAGGCAATGAATAAGTCACTTCCGGCGTTGATGTTCTCTCCGTCTTTTACAAATATATTAAGCACCGTTCCATTAAACGGTATTGGAATGGTTACTCCATTGACAAACCTTACAACAGAGTTGCCTTTATTCAACTTTACACCTTCATTTTGAACACTTTGAACAGCTGAAGAAATTGGAGATGTCACTAAAACGGCACCTTGGTCTACTTCCCCGAAAACTTGAATTATTTTAGGTGTTAATTCCGCTTTTGAATTTTGAACCAAAAGAGTTATATTATTACCGATTTTTGCAATATTTTTTTGCTTAAAATCTGCGAATTCTTTTTCTGCATCATGGGTTGTCGTTCCAATTGTAAAGTACAATATCCCGCAAATTATCACAACAAGAGTTCCTAAAGCATATTTATTCTTACCCACCACCAACGAATGTAATAATTTCAACAGCAGAATGCTCTTTTAAAATGTAATTGTCAAGTTGAGATTTTGGAATCACTTGCCCGTCAACCTCAACAGCAACCTTAGCTTGTGGTATGTTTTTTTCCTTAATTAATTCAGAAAGTGTTTTAGCAGAAGTTTCAACTTCTTTGCCGTTTAGTTTTAGTTTCATTTACTTTTATAAAGTATTCCACAGTTTTGCAACATCAAGCATACGGCACGAAAAACCCCATTCGTTATCATACCATGAAAGAATTCTAACCATATTGCCTTCTAAAACTTTGGTTTCAAGTGCATCAAAAATTGAGCTCTCGGGAGTGTGGTTGAAATCAACAGAAACAAGCGGCTTTTCTTCAAAACGCAAAATATTTTTCATTTTTGCTTCGCTTGCAGTTTTTATTGCTGAAAGAACCTCTTCTTTCGTTGTATTTCTTAATGCCTCGAAGGTTAAGTCAACAACAGAAACATTGGGTGTTGGAACACGAATTGCAGCACCGTCAAGCTTACCTTTTAATTCAGGAAGAACCAAACCAATGGCCTTTGCAGCACCCGTTGATGTTGGCACCATGGAAACAGCGGCTGCTCTTGCACGGCGAAGATCCGATTTATGCGAACCGTCAACGATGTTTTGGTCTCCTGTGTATGAATGGATTGTTGTCATGAAGCCTTTTTTAATGCCGATTGCATCATTTAAAACCTTTGCAACAGGGGCAAGACAGTTTGTTGTACACGAACCGATTGAAATTATTGCATCATTTTTTGAAAGATTTTCATGATTAACCCCAAACACTATGGTTTTTACGGAATCAGATTTAGCAGGTGCAGAAAGAATAACTTTTTTTGCTCCAGATGAAATGTGTTTTTGAAGATCTTCAGTCTTGGTAAATTTACCGGTACATTCAAGAACAACATCAACTCCGAATTTTTTCCAGTCTATTTTTTCAACTTCTTTTTCACGAAGAAGTGGAATTTTCTTACCTTGAATTATTATGTTTGAACCGTCATGAGTAACCGGAAATGGAAATCTTCCGTGAATGGAGTCGTATTGTAACAACTGTACATGTTGGTCAATTTCAGCAGGACCATTCACCGCAACCACATCAATTCCTTGAATGTTTTCCTCAAAAATAGCACGCAAAACACATCTTCCAATTCTACCCAAACCATTAATTGCAATTTTTGCCATAAAAAACTTGAAAATTAATCTACAGACTACAAAGGTGTAAAAAGTAAATATGAATTGTCAACATTTTTATGAGACAACTAACCGCACAAAATCTAACAGAAATACTTGAAAGTAATACCGAAAGACCTCTTTTTTTGCAAAACGCCCAAATTACAGGGTTTCTTAAAAAAACCAAAATTTCACAAATTCATTTTGAAAACTGTCAGTTTTTTAATTTTAATTCAAATGTATGTTTATTTTCGGAATGCAAATTTAGCGATGTCAAAATCACTCATACAAATTTTCACCATACAGAATTCGCAAACTGCATTATGGAAGATTTAACCATATTCAACACAAATTTTACATATAGCCAAATTTCCACCAGTAAACTTTCAAATGTCGTTTCAAGTAAAATGGTATTTGAAAACTCAAACATACAATACACAAAATTCATTTGTAACTCTTTAATTGCAACAAAGTTTTACCAATGCAAAATGCTTGATGCCTTCTTTGAATATAACACACTAGATGCAAGTACCTTTGAAAAAACCATAATACAAAACTCAATTTTTCGCTCCTCAAATATGAGAGGCACACAAATTATGGACTGTAAAATTGAAAACACTATAATGGATTACATTAACTTTGATGATTCCCTAAACATTAACGCTTCAGAATTTTTTATTCCAACAAAATTTACCACTATAAAAAACAATAAAACAACCAACTTTACAATATCAAATACAATCCTTAAAAAATCATTTAAAGATTTCACAAAATCCAATTTCGTTTCAAAAGCAAAAACACCGGAGTTTTATTTAAACAAAGTTACCAAAACACCTTCTTTCTCTTTTCCGAAAATCCGATTATTCAAATTTAAAAAAACAGAAAAACCAAAAGAAAAACAGGAAGTTTCAGAAAAACCTAAAAAGCACATCTTTCCGCATCATTTAAGTGGAAGAAATATAGGATCCGTCACAACATTTGTTTTACAAGGATTGCTAACGCTTACTATAATTTTTTTATTTTCCAACTTTTATAAAACAATTCAGAATGTCTTCTACAAGAATATCCCGAATCTTATAGAATTTCCGATTAACTTCGTTCACAGTTCTATTGAAATACATAAATTTGCGTTTTATTTTTCTTTAATGTACTTCACTTTTTCCGGTATATTAATGTGTATCAATGTTGTTTGTATAAGGGGAATTCACAATCTTTTACTCGTTTGGCTTTACAGATTGCAATCTTTTATAACTCTGTTCGTTTTAGGGTGGCTTTGGTGGAATAACATTATTTTGCAATCATTAACAATTTCTTTGTTAAATTTGGTTTTTGCTTTTTACTTTTTTATAATGATAATCCAATCATTTGGCACAACTAATAGAGGTGAACATGAGCAAGGAGCATAAAATTTTTGACGAAGCCATCATATACATTCGTGCCGGAAACGGCGGTAGTGGTTGTGCATCATTTAGAAGAGAAAAGTTCGTTCCGGACGGAGGACCAAACGGCGGAGATGGTGGTAAAGGTGGAGATGTTATCATCGTTGGTAATGAAAATATAAATACATTACAGACATTTAGATACCAAAAGAAGTTCATTGCTCAAAACGGAGAAAGCGGCATGGGGAATGAAAAAACAGGAAAAGGTGGTGAAAATCTATTCATTGAAGTTCCTTTTGGCACAGAAATTTATACTGAAACAGGTCAGCTAGCTTTTGATATCACCAAAGAAACTCCGACGGTAATAATTGCAAAAGGTGGCAGGGGCGGCCTTGGTAATACACATTTTAAATCTTCAACAAACCAAGCACCGCGGGAATTTACCGTTGGAAACTTTGGTGAAGAAGGAACATTTCACTTCAAACTGAAGATGATTAGCGACATCGGCATCATTGGAATGCCAAATGCGGGGAAATCAAGTTTTCTTGCAAGTATTACCAACGCAAAACCGAAAATCGGCAATTATGCTTTTACAACAATATCACCGAATTTAGGAATTATTGAATATAATTTTCAGCAAATTGTGCTTGCTGATATCCCCGGTTTAATTGAAGGTGCAAGCGAAGGTTATGGCCTTGGGCATCAGTTTTTAAAGCATATTGAACGCACAAAAATGCTAATCCATCTTGTTGACGTCTCTAACGAGGATTTTATTCAAAATTATTACATCGTTCGCAAAGAACTCGAGGAATTTGACCACACACATCAAAGCAACATTGCACTGGAAAAGGAGTTAATTTTACTTAATAAAAGTGACGCAATTCCCGACTCGGAAGAAAGACTTAAAGAATTTAAAGAACAAACAGGAAAAGAAGCATTTCTTTCAAGTAATTTCCACCCCGAGCACGTTGAACAAATGATTGAAAGAGTCTATAGGTTTTATATTGGTTAAATTCAAATCAATTTATAAAAACTTACGGAATAATCGGCATAAATTCCAACCCTATGTTTTGTGGGAAACCAAAAACAATGTTCATGTTTTGCACCGCCTGAGTACTTGACCCCTTGGAAATGTTATCAATTACCGAGGAAATGAAAACTTCATCACCAACTTGCGAAACATAGATTTTACAAAGGTTTGTTGCAAGGACATCTCTTGTTGAAGGGATTACATCGACAATCTTTACAAAATTTGCTTCCTTATAAAAATTTTGCAAAATAGGTTTACAATCTGAAGAAGAATTAAAGTAAATACTGGTTTCAATACCACGAAGAACCGGAACAAGATGTGGAGTAAAACGTACTTGTTTGCCAAGGTAATGGGAAATTTCTACTCTATGCCTGTGTGTATGTGGGTTATATGCTTTAACAGCATCGCTACACTGTGTAAATGAGAAATCAAAAGAATCTTTTCGCCCTGCCCCCGTTATACCTGTTTTGGAATCAGCGATAACTTGGCCATTAATACATTCTTTTAAAGGGATCAACGGCAATAGTGCCGATGTTGGAAAGCAACCCGGACACGCAATAATTTGAGATTTCGCAATTTCACTTTTAAAAATTTCCGAAAGACCGTAACATGCTTTATGTTGAAGATCTGGTGCAAGGTGAGTGGAGTAAGTTTTCTCATAAAGTTCAACAGGAAGGCGAAAATCTGCAGAAAGATCAATAATTTTAATACTTGGTTTTTCTTCAAGAATTTTAGCAATCACGGTTTGAGAAGTTTGATGCGGAAGACAGCAAAAAATGCAATCAATAATTTTAAGATTAATCTCTTCAAGTTTTTGAATTTTCGGCAAGTTGAAATGAGAAAGTGCCGGATACAGTTCATCAATTTTTTTTCCTGCAAAAGAATTTCCAACAATATTGGTAACTTTTACAAACGGGTGAACAAGTAAAACACGCAGAGCTTCAACACCCGTAAAACCTGTAACCCCAACAATTGCAACATTAATTATTGACATTTAACTCAAAACTAAAATTAATGTTTGTAAAGTTGGAATTTTATTTTCAAGTATTTTATGGCAGGACACTCACAATTTGCAAACATTAAACACCGCAAAGGCGCACAGGACGCAAAACGCGCAAAAATTTTTACAAAAATACAAAGAGAAATTGTTTCTGCAATCAAAACAGGAGGAGACCCAACCGAAGAATTCAACCCTCGTCTTAGATTAGCAATTTTAAAGGCAAAATCAGTTAACATGCCCAAAGATAAAATTGACGCAGCAATCAAAAAAGCAACCGGTGCCGGTAACACCGAAAGTTTTGACGAAATGCGTTATGATTGCTACGCACCCGGTGGTGTTGGTATTATTGTGGAAGCTCTAACGGATAACAAAAACCGCACAGCAGGCGAAGTGCGTGCTCTTATTATAAAATATAACGGCAACATGGGAGAAACCGGCAGTCTGGATTTCACCTTCAAACGCCTTGGTGTAATTCTGTATAATAAAGAAGGAATTAATTTCGAAAAGCTTTTTGAAAAATCAGTAGAAGTTGGTGCAGAAAATGTTGAAGAATTCGATGAAGTTTATGAAATTACAACAGAATTCGCAGATTTCCACAAAGTGCAATCTGAAATTTCAAAAACTTTTGGAGACCCAATCGAAGCAAGTATTCAATACCGTGCAAATTCCCCGGTAGAGATATCACAAGAAAAAATGGATACAGTTCAAAAACTTATAGATTCCCTTGAAGATTTGGACGATGTTCAAAATGTTTGGCCTGCAATCTAACAACACACTTCCGCCCCTACCCATTTCGATGTCTATTCTACCTGCGAGCTCCGCTCTTCGGCCGACATCTTCAGGATACGGGGCTCCCTCTTGTAAAATCAAAATTACAAGCAAGAAAATCATTTAAAATCAAGCTTGCGGCTTGTTTGTCGTAATTTTTATAAAATTTTTTACTAAAACCTTTTCTTCCGTGTTTATATGCAGTTCGAATTTCATTGCTGGAATTTGTTTCGTCCCAAAAAATGAAATCAAAGTTTTGAAGGTTTGCTTGCAAAAATTCAGTAAATTGAATAACAAAAACATAGCTTTCGCTTTCCGGATACGCAAACGGTAACCCAACAATAAGTTTGTTAAAATTATGCTTCCTTAAAAGGGAAAACATAGTGGATAGTAAAACATCGGTATTGACAGTTTCAAATGGAAAGGCTATTGTATTTTGGTTAAAATTATGTGCAATTCCGGTTTTTTTTTGCCCGCAGTCAAGACACAAAAAGTTTTGTAACTCAAAATATGGCGTATGGTGGTATATCACAGTTTAACCTCAAATTTTTTGGATATCCAAATAGAAATTGTGTTGAAGATGAGTGTCATACAAAAAAGAACGGAGGCAATTCCAAATGCAGAAAGAGTTTTTGGATTGTTAAATTCAATATCTCCGGTAAGTATTGTAACAATTTGAACAGTTGCGGTTGTAATGGAATCAAGCGGGGAAAATGTCATATTTGCCATTAAGCCTGCTGCCATCACAACAATCATTGTTTCACCAATTGCTCTTGAAAGTGCAATAATAATAACACTAGCAATACTTGGAGTGATGATACTCATTAAAACACGCAGAACAACTTCATGCTTAAGCGCTCCAAGGCTAATTGCCGTATGACGGATCTCCGCAGGAACGGCACGAAGTGCGTCATCAATAAGTGTTATCATGTATGGCATAATCATAATGCCAACAACAATACCTGAAATTAATGCACTTTCAGGAGAAAATGACTTATAACCAATGACATCGGAAAGCTTATAAAGCCATTTGGAAAGTATAAAAGCAGCAAAAAAACCATAAACAACAGTGGGGATATTTGCAAGAATTTCCAAAATAAATTTAATTTTTCCACAAATTTTTGGTGAAGCATATTCAGCAGTATAAATTGCAACCATAATGGAAACTGGAGTCGCAAAAAAAATTGCAATAAGCGATGTCATAATGGTACCAACAAAAAGCGGCACAACTCCAAAAGCTTTTCCACCAATCATTTCGTATTCATTCGGCCACCAATATGTTCCTAATAGGAAGTCCTTTAACTTAACAAAATGAAGAAATTTAAAAAATTCTTTAAACATTGAAAATGCAATGATTGCTGTTAGAATAACTGTAAAAATAGCAAACACAAACACGGAAAAATGTAAGATAGAATCTGAAAAAGTACGAGGATCTTTAAGATATTTGACATATTTTCTGTAGCGAGGCCTTATGCGTGAAAAAAGCGTTCGCTCATCTGCAATTTGTTTACGATAAAACAGAAAAAACGAAAGCAAAAGGATAACATACACAATAAAAGCAAGCAGTCCGTCAAGCAATAAGAAAGAAAAGCAAAATATTGCAAAAGATATATAAAAAAATGTGTAAATATAAAACCTTTTACTTGGGGTATAATATTTCAGAGCACCACGAAATGTGAAGAGAAAATCCGGAGTTTTGACTTTTATCAAAAAATAAAACACTAGATTAACTGCAATACACAATAATATCATTTACTTTGGGTTAGTTGCCACAAATGAAAGATTCGAAACTATTGCTTTAAGCATTTTACCGCGTATATTCACAAAAATTTCCTGTCCGATTTCAAACTGAGTTGGTAAATAAGCCTGACCGATTGACTTTTCTAAAATTGGCGAATATCCACCACTTGTTAAAACACCAATTTTATTATTTTTGCTATCAAAAATTTCGTATCCTGCTCTTAACACTCCTTTATCTTCAAGTAATACTCCAGCTCTTTTAAAAACCTGTTTTGCGTTTGCAATTATATTTTGACCGATGTAACCGTCATGACCTTTAGACATTACCCAAGAAAGCCCTGCAGAAATAGGGTTTGTTTCTGTGTTGATATCATTACCATATAAAGGGTAGCCTGCTTCAAGACGAAGAGTGTCTCTTGCTCCAAGTCCGATAGGGCGAACTCTATCATCTTCTAAAAGCTCATTCCATAATGTTTTTGCCAAAGAGCCATCAAGTGATATTTCAAAACCTTTTTCACCTGTGTATCCGGTACGACTCAAAATAACATTACCGTATTTTTTGTGCTGAATTTCCATCGCTTTCATGTATTCAATCTTGGATATTTCAGGGAAAATATGAGCAAGAACACTAAATGTTTCAGGACCTTGTACCGCAATTAACGCACGATTTTCAAGAACATTGTATTGTAAATCGGGAAATATATTTACAACATGTTCTAAATTAATGTGTTTCCTTGAAGCATTCCAAACAATAAAGAAGTAGTCGTCTGCAAACTTGGTGATGATCAAATCATCAATAATTCCACCGTCTTTGTTTGTTAAAACAGTGTATTTACATGTACCGTGTTTTATTTTTTCAAAATTTGAAGG
>JAURNI010000028.1 GCA_030830305.1 Alphaproteobacteria bacterium
GTGGTTTGCATCGGAACATATTATAGAACTAACACTGTTTGTTGCCGTTGTTGCGTTTTTTACGGGGCTTGCAGCCGGTTTTGTAGATTCTACCGTTGGAGGAGGAGGACTTGTTGCATTTCCGATGCTTTTATTTCTTGGAATACCTCCACACAATATTTTAGCAACAAACAAACTACAGGCTTGCATTGGAACGGTGTCGGCAGTGTATCATTTTAAGAAAAAAGGATTAATTGATATGAAAAAATACTTCCCGCTTGCATTTGCTTTAACAGTTTTCTGGGCAATTATTGGTGTATTTGTATTAAAAAATACTTCGGTACATGTGGTTGAAAAAATTATTCCTGTTGTAATGTGTGGAATTTTAATTTACAAAGTTGTTCATTTTAAACATGGAATGGTAGCTGCACATAAACCTTTATTCGGGAACATGGTATTTATTGTAATTTTCTCTGCACTACTTGGTTTTTATGATGGCTTCTTTGGGCCTGGGGTTGGGTCATTTTGGATTTTTGCTTTTATAACTTTTGCAGGAATGGATTCTCTTCACGCTTCGGCAAATACAAAACTGTTAAACCTTGCAAGTAATATTGGTTCGTTACTTGTTTTTATACCCTCCGGAATGATTTGCTTTAAAATTGCTTTTTTAATGGGAGTTGGTCAAGTTTTTGGTGCAAAATTCGGAGTACACATTAGTGTAAAGAAAGGTGCAAAATTTATAAATATTTTGTTTATTATGGTAATGGTTATTTTTGTTGGTAGATTATTTTCCAAGTTTTATTTATGAAATAAAAACTTGACAAACAATTAAAAAAATTACAATAATTAAGTATTAATAATACTTCTATATGGCATTTGAAAAACCTTCAAATAATCAAAAAGCATCAGGGCAGAATACCACTTCTAACACATTCAAAAACAAGCCATATTGCATTGAAAAATATAATACAAACCGTTGAGGAGAAATACAAAGGAATGACAAGAAATGATGTACAATCTACCCTTGAAAAACTCTCTAAAAGATAATGATTAAATGGCTTGATGAAGCAATTATCATTCAAATTCATGAGTATGCTATTCAAAAATTTGGTGGAGTTGGCGGTATAATTCACAATAATTTTGGTGTAAATGCTCCAAGGAATTTATTTTTTTATGAAGGAGTTAAAGATTTATACACTCTTGCAGTTAAATACGCTTTTGTATTATCAAAAACCATCCATTTAATGATGGTAACAAGCGAACAGGTTTTAATGCAATGAGGACATTCCTTGCAGAGAATGAAATTATTTTAGAATTTCCGGAAAATACAGATGATGTTATTGTTGCAATTGTAGATAATAAGATTACATTCTGAAGAATCTAAGAATTATACAATACAATGAAATATAATATTATTGTTTCACCAAAACGCAAAACGGTTGCTGTTACTGTTTACCCTGACACGCGCGTTGTGGTTAGAGTTCCAAAAAAGCTTCCTCAAGAAAAAATTGATGATATCGTCAAGTCAAAAGAAGATTGGATTGTCAAAAAAATTAAATATTTTCAAGAAAATAAACAAGTAGAAATTAAACATAAAGAGTATCTTGACGGGGAAGTATTTTATTTCTTAGGGGAAAAATATGAATTAAAAATTCTTGACGGTAAAAAAAATAATGTGCAAATTATTGATAACACCATTTTGGTGGAAGTAAAACAAACTTCCGCAAAAAATGTATTGCTAAAATGGTTCTTTGTTCAAGCACAAAATGTTTTTAACCAAAGGTTGTCTTATTGTTTTGAGATTTTCTCCCAAAAATATTCATATCAATTTCCAACATTAAAAATAAGAAAAATGAAGGCAAGGTGGGGTTCAATGTCAAATAAAGGTGGAATGGTACTTAATACTTTTTTAATTCATACTTCGGTTGAGTGTATTGATTATGTAATTACTCATGAACTTTGCCATTTAAAACATAAAAACCACAGCAAGAGTTTCTATCAAACACAAGAAACATTCATGCCAAATTGGAAAGAATTAAAGCAAAAACTTGAAAGCTTCCATTGTGAGATAAAAAGTTTTTAAATATGCGATTTTTAGCATTGCTTTTTTATAAAAGCAATGTTGTTGATAACATAAAAGTTATGCTCATTTATGAATAACAAAACTGCAATAGTACTGTTTTCCGATGACTTCCGTATAAATGACAACCCTGCATTGTTTTACGCTTCTAAAAATTATGAAAACATCATTCCGTTGTATATTTACCAAGAGGATTATCTTGGCAGAAAAATTGGGGCTGCGTCAAAAGTGTTCTTGTATAAAATACTGGAAAGCTTTAATAGCTTGCTAAAAAAAGAATACGGTGTAAATTTAATTATTAGAAAAGGAATTAGAATTGATGTAATCAAGGAAATATCAAATCAAATACCCTTACACGGTGTTTATTTTAATCATTCTTATACTCTAAAGCAAATTCAAGATGAACAGCTAATTCGAAATGAATTGAAACATTTAGATGTTCGGTCATTTAAAGCAAAGCTTTTATTCGAACCCTGGGAAATAAAAACACAAAAAAATGAATATTTTAAGGTTTTTACACCATTTTCAAAGGAGTGTATTAAAAAAATCGATTTAATTCAAGAAGATTTTCCAAAGCCTTTACAAATAAATAATAATATTAACTTGAAGGGTATCAGCCTTGAAGAACTTAGCTTTTTGCCAAAAAATGAAGGTAATTGGTATGAAAATATATTAAAAAACTGGAACTTTGACCACTATGAAATAGAACACAACTTCATGGATTTCATCAACCAAAAAGTTAATTTTTATTCCGAAAACAGAAATATTCCGGCAAAAAATGGTAATGCAAATATTTCACCTTACTTAAGGTTTGGAATGTTAAGTCCGAAGTTCTGTTTTCAAGCAGCTTCTATTATGACAAGCAGCTACCACAATCAATTCAATCTTGAACTTTTGTGGAGAGAGTTTGCGTATCATGTTGCATATTACAACCACAACATTGTAACGCAAGAATTAAAAGAAGAATATAAGGAGTTTATCTGGGATGAATCCCCGGAATTATTGAAAAAGTGGCAACAGGGAAAAACAGGTTTTGATATAATTGACGCAGGAATGAATGAGTTATGGAAGACAGGCGTAATGCATAATAGAGTAAGAATGATTGCAGCTTCTTTTTTGATTAAAGATCTACTAATTAACTGGAGGCTTGGCGAACAGTGGTTTTGGGATACTTTAGTAGACGCAGACCCGGCTATTAATCCATTTTCTTGGCAATGGGTTTTTGGTAGCGGTTTTGATGCAGCACCATACTTTAGAATATTTA
>JAURNI010000029.1 GCA_030830305.1 Alphaproteobacteria bacterium
AATTGCAATACAAATTTTTTTCATTTTTGAACGTTGAATTGTTGTCTGAAATTTTCTGCTTCTTCAATTTGTCCGGCATATAGCTTTTGGATATAATATAAAATCTTTCTTGAAAATGGCAAAGCACTGCTCGCACCATAACCCCCATTTTCATAAATTGTTGCAATTGCAAATCTAGGATCATGAAATGGTGCAAAACCTGCAAATAATCCATGTGGTTTTTCATATTCGATTTTGTATTCATCACCAAGTCTGACATATTTAGAAACAACCTGGGCCGTTCCTGTTTTTCCAGCAAACTGATAACCTTCCTCTGCAATACGTCCACCAAATGATGTACCACCAGGTGTATTTGATCCGTCAAATAATGCACTTTTAAGGATTAACAAATTTTCACCAGAAACAGGAAGACTGTCAAAAATATTATTTTTTACCTCCATGTATGGCTCAACTTTTTTTTCAAACGCAATTCTGGAAATCATTGTAGCAAGTTGTAATGTTGTACACGAAACAGAACCTTGGCCAATGATTGTATTCACAAGATCTCCCTTGTACCAAAACTTTTTTACCGCAGATGCCCAGTCTTCATCTGGCACTAAACCCATAGCCTGCCCTGTTAACGGTAAACTGCTATATATTTGGTTTAAACCAAGTTTAACTGCAACATCTTTAATATTTGAAGATGTAATATAATCTGCAAAATTGTAAAAATAAACATTACATGAATATTTTATTGCATTATGCAAATTTACTTTTCCATGACCTTGTGTCCTCCAACACCTAAATACCTGTCTTCCAATTCTATGCTTTCCATTACAATAAAACTGTTTATTTGGATTAAACCCATTTTCAAGCGCAGCAAGTGCAACTATAATCTTAAAAACAGACCCTGGCGGATACTTTGCTTGATATGAACGATTGAACATTGGTTTTTGCGGATCTTTTGCAATTTCTTGCCATTCATCTTGTGATATCTTCTGCGATAATTTCTCTGAATTAAACATTGGTGACGATACCATACCAAGAATATTACCAGTCCTAACATCCATCACAACAGAAGACATTTTACCTCCATTTGCAAGTAGTGCCATAAATTCTTGAATTTTTGAATCTAATGTTAGGTGAATATCCTCACCAGATTTTGGTTCTTGTGTTGAAATATCACTTATTTTATGACCAAAAGCATTAGTTTCAACGATTTTATACCCCTGTATACCGGTTAAAATTTTATTATACACTCTTTCTAAGCCGGTTGCTCCAATTTTGATATCAGGGTGTTCACTTCTTCCTTGCTGTATATCATCAAATGTTGGAGTTCTTACATATCCAATGATATTAGAATAAGCAATTTCATCTTTGTAATATCTTGCAATACCCTCAACAGCATAAATACCAGGCAAGCTTGGTATATTAATTTCAATATTAGTAAGTTGTGATTGAGATAAAAACTCATAAATTACAAACTCCTCAAATGGATTTTTCTTATATTGTGCAAGTATATATTCCTGCTGCACTTGGGAGACTTCTAGTGTATTAAGTACTTTTTGTACAACATTAAAGTTCTTTTTTTTACCCTTAAAAATAACTCTCCAATATTTAGCATTGTAAGCAATTTTTTCACCATTAATGTCAAAAATCATACCTCTTTTTGGTGGTATTACAAAGCTTTTTGTATGATTATTAGTGGATTTATCCAAATATTTTTTATGTGCAAAAACCTGCAAATGAAAAAGCCTTCCAAAAATAATGAAAAAAGCCAGCAACTTAAGAATAGTTACAATAAATGCTCTTCTTGAAAACACACCAACTTTTTTAACATCAAAAGACATACAAAAACAAAGCTTGACATCGCCTTAATATACTTTAGATAAAAAGCAAGTAATGTTTTATTGCTTGTGCAATGTTTTACACCACCATTCCAGATGTGGAAAAAATTCACAAAGATTTCCTACTGTATTTAAATCTCACAACAATTGATGAAAACACACTCGATAGTAATTCACTAATTGAACTTGCAATTCAGTTAGAAAATTTTTTACTAAAAAAAAAAGATATTCATAACATTGAAACAGTTTGCAACGAAAACATTGTTCTTGCAAAAAGAGATTTTGTGCAAAGAGTTGTTTTTCCACAATATAAAAACAAAGAAGTATTGGAAGCCTGGGAAAATGAGTACTGTTTTACCAACGAAGAAAAGTTTGCAAAAGACTGTATAAACCCAAATGAACAATTGATAAAATACACAGCCTTTGCCTTGTTTACAGCAAAAGGAAAGAGGAAACATAAAAATCATACTGCTTTCAATCTTCCACAAAGCATTGCTGAAAAAGACAATTTTTTATCGATTGATAATGATATCATTACAGCAAAAAAACAAAAAGTACGCACAGGTTTTAATTTAACAGATGATTTTCCCTCGAAAAATTTTATTGATTGGAATTTGAGCTATTGCCTTTACTGCCATAAAAGAAACAAAGATAGCTGTTCAAAAGGTTTGAACGAAGAAAAACCCGGATGTCCTTTAAAACAAGATATTTCCGAATCTATTTTTCTTAAAAGACACAACAAACACATTGCTTCACTTGCTGTTATAATGAGAAAAAACCCATTATGCATTCTAACGGGAAGAAGAATTTGTAACAACTGCGAAGAGGCATGTATTTTTCAAAAACAAGAAGCTGTCGACATTCAATCCATTGAAACGCAAATTTTAAATGATATTCTTAACATACCGTATGGTCTTGAAATTTATAACCTCTTTTTACTTTGGAACCCTCTTAGACCATTAGAAAAACACAGCTTAATAGGTAAAACAGTTATGGTAGCAGGGCTTGGACCTGCCGGATTATTTACATGCCATGAGTTTTCAAAGGTAGGTGCAGAAGTTATTGGGATTGATGCTTTAAACGTTGAAATATCACCAAAAATTAAATACATTTCGGAAAATATAATAACAGACATAACGCCATTTTTAAATGAAAACTTGGAAGAAAGAAAGCCATCAAATATTGGTGGAGTAATGGAATATGGTATTACTGTAAGATGGAATAAAAACTACTTAGATTTACTCGTCGGTCTACTCTTAAGAAGAAAAAATATAAAATTCATCGGTTCAACGAGAATCGGCGGTTTATTAAATTATAATGATATTTTTAACTACTTTAGATTCAATCATCTTGTACTTTGCGTTGGCTCAGCAAAACCAAAATTACCTTTTTATGTTGAAAACCTTTTCACTGGTTATTCACTTACAAACGGCGTAATGATGGCGTCTGATTTTTTAATGTCCTTACATATTAATCGTGAAAGTAACTACTTAAATGACTTTATAAAATCTCCCGTGTATATTTTAGGTTGCGGTTTAACAGCAATTGATGCAGCGTGTGAAGCTCGTGCACTTTTATTGCAAACCGGTATAAAAAACCCAATTGTTAGAGTTTTGTACTATAAAAATCACAAAAATTCCTCTGCATATAAAATTAATCACCTTGAATTCAAAAAAGCTTTGGAAGAAGGTATTGAAATAATAGAAAACATCAATATTCTCAAAATTGAGAAACAAAACAACAGAATCTCTGCAATTTTAACCAAAGATGGAAAACAAATACTCTGCCAAACATTAATTATTGCAATTGGAACAGAACCAAACACAGAACATATTTTAGAGTTTATAGGCAAACAAAATGTCTCATTTTTTGGAGACTGCAACCCAAAATACACAGGTAGCGTTGTTAACGCACTTGCAAGTGTTCAAAATGGTATTAATTTTGCTATTACTCAAACTGCAAATAATTCAAATATTGCCAAAAACTTTGAAGAATTGTGTCAAGAACCAACAATTGATATTGGAAGTATCTCAAACAATCTTTACAAGATAAGAGTAAGATCACCATTAATTGCAACAAAAATAAGACCTGGAAATGTTTTAAAGTTTCAGATAATGTACGAAAACTCTTTAGCACTAACGGTGTCTTGTATTCAAAATAATGAAATCATATTATATTTACATAATATAAACAATAACACCCAAAGTTTAATTCATGCACTTCAAAATGGCACAAAAGTACACATTAACGGTATTAATTGCAATTCATTTCCGGAAATTTCTGGAAATGCCATAATAATAGCATCACGAAAAGCAGAAATTATTCTAAAAAATATTTTTCAGAATCATAAAATTCTTCTTCCGGAAGAATTCCTTAACTCTTCATATAGGAATAGTGAGTATTTTATTGCAATTGAAGAGGAACATCTCAGAAATATAATTCTGGATAAGATCCGTGGAAAAGCTAAAATTTTTATTTATAACAAAATGAATTGCATGCTTGGTGGTATTTGCGGAAGATGTATTAAGCCAAATGGAGAGTATTCATGCAAAAATAATATTATAGAATTAGAATTGATTGATGACTTCAAAAAATGAAGTCATCTGTTTCATTTTTTATTCTTCTTTGAATGAGAATCCTTTTGCAAGTTCTTTCATGATGTTATCTGGCACAAGTGAGTATTTTTCAAAAACCATTGAATACTGTGCTCTACCTTGAGACATTGACCGTAATGTGTTCACATAACCAAACATTGATGAAAGTGGAACCGATGCTGTAATAATTTTAGCATTTGCACGCTCCTCCATATTTGCAATTTGCCCACGGCGAGAGTTAATATCACCAATAATATCTCCCATGTAATCCTCTGGAGTAATGACCTCAACTTTCATAATAGGTTCTAAAATTTTTGGATTAGCTTTTTGTGCAAGTTGACGGAATGCAGATCTTGTGGCAATTTCAAATGCTAATACAGATGAATCTACATCATGATACGCACCGTCAAGAAGTATTGCTTTAAAGTCAATAACCGGGTTACCAGCAATAAGTCCATTTTTCATTGCTTGCTCAAGACCTTTTTCTACACCAGGAATATATTCTTTTGGAATTGAGCCACCAAAAATTTTATTTTCAAAGACAAAACCAGATCCAGACTCTCCAGGTTCAAACTGTATTTTAACACGCGCAAACTGCCCTGAACCACCTGTTTGCTTTTTGTGCAAGTAATCAATTTCAGCAGGAATGGTAATGGTTTCACGATATGCAACTTGAGGAGCACCAATTGTTGCTTCAACACCAAATTCACGCTTCATTCTATCAATAATAATCTCCAAATGCAACTCACCCATACCTTTTAATACGGTTTGACCGGATTCTTCATTTGATTCAACTCTAAGAGACGGATCTTCTCCAACAAGTTTTGAAATAGCAAGAGACATCTTGTCTTGATCCGCAATTGATTTCGGCTCAACTGCAACTTCAATTACAGGTTCAGGGAAATTCATTTTTTCAAGAATTATTGGTTTATTAGGGTCACACAATGTTTCACCTGTTGTTGTGTATTTTAAACCTGCAAGTGCAACGATATCACCTGCAACAGCGTATTTAACATCTTCTCTATTATTCGCGTGCATAATAAGCATTCTACCCGCACGCTCTTTTTTGCCTTTAACGGAGTTAAGAAGTTCCACACCCGGTTCTAATTTACCGGAATAAATACGCACAAATGTGATAGAACCCACAAATTTATCATTTGCAATTTTAAATGCAAGCATTGAGAGCGGTTCACTGTTTATTTTTTTTCTTGAAATTTCTGCGTCAGTGCGCGGATCAACGCCTTTAACGGCATCAATATCAATTGGTGACGGTAAGTATAAACATACTGCATCAAGTAATGGTTGTACACCCTTGTTTTTAAATGCAGAACCACAAAAAACAGGAACAAAATTAAATGCAATTGTTCCCTTTCTAATGCATTTATTTAGCTCTTCCTCAGAAATCTCTTCACCACCAAGATATTTTTCCATAATATCATCATCTGCTTCTACCGCTGTTTCAACTAACTGTTGACGATACTCTTCAGCTTTTGCTTTCATATTTTGAGGAATTTCAATATATTGAAACGAAGCGCCAAGTTGTTCACCTTCCCAAACGATATATTTCATTTTCATAAGGTCAATAATGCCCTCAAATTCATCACCAGCACCAACCGGAAGTTGCATAACAAGCGGTTTAGCACCAAGGCGACTCACAATCATACTCACACAACGGTAGAAATCTGCACCAGTTCTATCCATTTTATTTACAAAGCAGATACGCGGCACAGAGTACTTATCTGCCTGCCTCCACACAGTTTCAGATTGCGGCTCAACACCTGCAACACCATCAAACACTGTAACCGCACCATCAAGAACACGAAGCGAGCGCTCTACCTCAATTGTAAAATCCACATGCCCAGGGGTATCAATAATATTAATAAGACAATCTTTCCATGCACATGTTGTTGCTGCAGAGGTAATTGTAATACCACGCTCTCTTTCTTGTTCCATCCAGTCCATTGTTGCAGCACCTTCGTGTACTTCTCCAATTTTATGTGAACGACCTGTGTAATAAAGAATTCTTTCTGTTGTTGTTGTTTTTCCGGCATCAATGTGTGCCATAATTCCAATATTGCGGTATTTATCAATGGCATAGCTTGACCTGTCTACTGACATATTCTACAAAAAAATTTATTAATTATAATAAGGACTAACCGAAACTATTATGAGTAAAATAATTGTCAAGTTGTTTTATTATTGACGACCACAACCACCCTGTCCTTGTGCAACATTTTGAAACCTTGATTGTGGTTTTATGTTGCTATCTTGTTTTTGAATACTTGAAAAGCTATCTAATTGTATATTTTCAAAATTTATACTTCCTTGTTGATTTGAACTCATTTCTACATTACTTAATGCAATTGCTCTTTTTGTGTCTTCTTCAAACTGTCTTTCAGACTGCCTCTCTTCTGTAATAAATTTTCTTTGGAAATTAACATTATTTTGTGAAAATGTTGATTTGGCGGTTGTCAAATTATTTTCAACATCATAACCACCCATATCAACAGCATTTAGTGCTGCATAAATTCCACAATCATAACTATTTTCCTGTATCATTGATTTAAACGGCTTTTTTTCAATACCTTTATAATTCAATAATTCATCAATTTTTTCTGAACGTATTTTTGCTCCTTCACTTTGGAGTGAATCGGCAACTTGGTATGTTATACCATTGTTGGTTTTTTGAAGACGCACCGTTATCCAGTGATCATTTTCGTTTACAAAATACACTTTTGATTTTTCATCATCATTTTGTACAAAATTATAAAACATTCCCTCAAGCCCCACTTCACCAGTTATACCAACACATACTACCGTCTCCTCCTGACCGTCATTTTCTTTATAAATTCTTTGTATTTCAACATCATGCAAATATAAATCTTTTTCGTTCACTTTACTGCCAGAATTGGACTGTTGTTGCTCTACGGCATTACTTTGAAATTCATCGTATTCTATTTGATCATTAATGAAATCCAATAAAGCAAATATTTGTTCTATAATATCACTATCAAAATTTTTACCACTTTCAAGAAGACTATTTAGCAATTCTTCTAATTCTTTCTTACTTTTTTGCAATTCCTCCTTGCTAACTGTGTTATTTTGCATTCCTTTAAAAAAAATATTCACTACTTGAATAGCAACATTACACAAAAAAAATATTAAGTCAAATAAAAAATCTTGACATTCTAAAAAATATTATGATTGAATATTTTTGCGTTTTGATGCGGGTGTAGCTCAGCTGGCTAGAGCGCAACCTTGCCAAGGTTGAGGCCGAGGGTTCGAATCCCTTCACCCGCTCCATTGTTGAAATTCACGCAAATTTGTGAATAAATTGAACGGTTGTCGTAAGGTATAATCAAGGTTTTCCTTATTTAGAGATAAGTTCGAGAAAAGGATTTTTAGAATTTCTCGTTTTTCGGCATTTCTCGAACTTTGGAATAGAGAGTAACTTTTTGATGCCAAGTCTAACATAATATCCAAAGTAATTTCAAATTTCTTATCCGCTTGCTGTAATTGACTTAATTCAACCTCAATTTCATCTTGTCTTTCTCGCAGAGGTTTTAGAACTTCAATTCTCTCCTCTTTTGTAATTGATAAATCCTCGGCACATCTTAATTCCAGTTATAAGTTTTTGTTTTGATATTTTTTAACTCTTGATTTAATTGGTCAATAATTACAGTATGTTCTTTGAATTCAACTTCAATTGACTTTTTCAGTGCGTCTTTAATTTCGCAAAGAATATCTTTTGGAATTGTAATATTTTGAATTGCACTTGTTATAACTTGCAAATTCTTGCTGTATTTTTTGGTATATCAACCCAAAATTCTTTATGAAAACCCTTTCGTGGGCAATGCTTGATTCCTTTCCAAAATATTCTATATTCTTGTTGCCATTCGTCATCTTTTGATTTTAAAAAATGGTTTCGTTGGTGCGTTTTTGTATATTTACAACGCTGATATTCGCCAATACAATTCATCTGCTCATCAATACATTTTTTTAATTTAAAAATATCATTAATTTGCACACATATTTTTTTATCCAATTTTTGCATTACCTTACTGCATTTGATTGTGCAAAATGAAAGAATGTAGCCGTCACTCCATTTCATTTCAATCTTATCTCCTGTAAAGGGGTGTATGCTAATTATTGTATCAATATTGCCACCATCCTTAGCATTGCCTTTTTTTTGCAAAACCCATTCCCACGAGCGTGTTGGAACAGGAAATGAAGAAATTATATTCTCGTCTGTTGTATAAATGCCGTTTCTTTCATCTTTTCTGTAACAACTTGCAAGCCTGATTGGAATTTTTCCACCGTTTATCCAAGTTTCTGCATATTCTTTTTTTTCAAGATAAAGATATGGGTTATGCATCTTAATTTCATTACTTCTTTGTTTTTTATCATATTTTATGATTTGTTATTTTCAACTTATTCCAGTGGAAAGTTGGAAAGCAACTCAACCTGCCTTGCAATGTAATCTCCGCCGTAACTTGAATATAACACTGGCATTTCATTTTTCTGCCCAAAATTTTGTGCAAGTGCAATTGCAAACTCAACTCCGTTTGGCATTTTTTTAACTGCCCTTGTAAGTGTATGCCTAAAATTATGCGGTTTAATATACTTCAATCCGTTTTTAATAAAAGACTTTTTAAATACACTTTCACGCACCCAAGAATCAGATTCAATTGTTATTTTGTTTAATTGTGTTGCGTATAAACCTTCTTTTGTAAATGTTGAATTCATTTGAGGAAAGAAAGGGTCTTTTTCATCAAAACCTTGATTTATCAAGTATTCCTGCCAAATAATAATATTATTTATCAAATCTTGCGTGTTACCAACAAAACAAGAGTAAATGTATTTCCTATTTTTGGTATTTACGCCTTTTTTGGGGTCTTGTTCAAAAATCCACACTTTATATTGACTGCTATAAAATATCGTATCCATTCTTGCCGTCATCATTGCCTCTATTCTTGCACCAGTAAGTAAAACTAAGCTAATCATAGCCTTGTCTCTTAATTCAAATGGTGTGTTTCCTTTTATACTTCTTATTGTGGAAAGTATTTCACTTATTAAATAACTTTTTGGCTCTCTTCGTTGTGTTGCAATATTGCTTGTGTTTTGGTCTGGCGTGATGTAATCAATATCATTTTGTGTAATATGTTTGAAGTTCTTATCATTTGCAATAAGGTGTGCAAACAACTCATAAACGAAACCTAAATAATGTGTAAAAGTTGATTCCGAAATGGTTTCGCCTGTATTTTTATTCTTTTTATCTAAGATATAATATTTGAATTGTATTGCATCGTTATATGTGTATTTTTTAAAATCTTTGAATTTTGTTGACACTTCATATTCGTGAATTGCGTTTGCATAACTTCTTATTGTTTCAAATGTTTTTGGTTTTTTCTTACCTTCTTTTTTATGTGCAAGCTTTTGAAAAAATTGATATTTTATAATCTCATTATTTTTGTTATACCGAACATCAATTACATTTGCCATAAGTATTTAAAAAAGTGAAAGTTGATTAATTTGATTTTGTGCGTGTATTGTAGCTTTTTTTGTGTGTTTGGTATCATTCCCTTGCTTTTGAGATGGAAGGCTTTCTAATGGTTTTTCTATTGAAATTATAGGGTGTGCGTATGGCTCACTTTGGGTGGTTTTTTCTTCTATTTTTAAGTGAGTGTTATTAGTGATAATAGAGGTTTCGCATAGTGTTATCACTTCATCTATTTTGATGATAAAAATTTTGCGTATTTCTTGCTCGTAAATTCGCTTATAAGGTCTTTGTGCTTTTTCTAAGTCACACTTATTACAAATGCCTATTGCAAGCAAAGAACCATTTCTGCCGTGTGTTAGCTTTGTTATAATGTTACCCTTTGGAGCATCAATTGTTTTGCAATTTACACACCTAAATTGATTAAATTCCAATGTTTTTTTAGACTGTTCGTTTTTTATTTTTAAAAATGATTTTAAAATACCGCCATAAACATACCACTCTCCTTCGTGTTGAAATGCTTTTAACTTGCCCGATTTAATCCATTCACGCACAGTTTTATCGTGCAATTTTACTTCCTTGAACAACCTTACAATATCGGGTATTTTATATGTAAAATATGCGTGAACTAACGAGTATTTGTATTTCCTTTTTGACATAATTCATTCTTACTCATTACTTCTTTTAATTTTTTAAAAATGGCTTCCTCAATTTGCTTGGAGGTTGCTTTGTTTATTGGGTGGAAAATGGAAAAACTTCCCTTGCTTGGGTAAGTTATGCGGTAGCCTTCTTCGGTTAATTTCTTGTGAATTGCAATGCTTGAAAGGTATAAGTTGCCGTCAACAACAAGGCTTGCAAAGGCTATAATTCCGTTGTTTGGTTTTATGAACTCAATATTTACTTCCGTTATATTCATTGCTTTTTTTATTAATTTTTGATTTTGTGCGTGTTGGAATGGCTTGAATTGACTGCTCTCTTTGAAGGCGTGTGTCTATTTTGTGAAGTATCTTAAATAGGTCTACGAGGCTCTGTGAAGCCTCAATGCTTTCTGTTTCAGATATATTGTATTTCTCTTTTAAGAGTTTTTCTAAATTAGACATTTACAAGAAGTTAATCTTGCTTGTATATTAGATATGGTTTTTTGAATAATGTAGATATGTGCCAGCAGAAATATTCTGTTTGCTAGCAAAAAGAAAAATCTAAAATTCCTTTTTATTGATTTTATAACACCAATTATCTATCTCTCCACCTCCCTTTGTTTGGCAATATTTAATAGCTTTATCAAGTATAGCTTTATCTTGAAATTGGTATATTTTCATTAATTTTTCCGTGGATAAATCACTTAATTGTATTATTATTTTCTTTGAAATTTCAGATATATTATACTTTCTACCCTTTGTCTCCCATTCTTTTTGAATATACAAGAACATTGGCTTGATAACTTCAATTTTAATAGTATCTGTTTTGCTGTGCCTTACTTGTGCTCCCTTGATATAATTTGAGTTATCAATTATTTTTGGCATATCCTCAAATTCAATATACTTAAAATCTAAGTCAACATCGTGAGAACTAAAATCAAAATCAATTGCATCAAGTTTTATTTCTTCAAGAGGCTCAATTTTAATATCCTCAAAATCTAGTAATTCATTGTCGTAATTGATTAAGCCTTGCTTTTCTTTAATTTGTTGCCTTTGAATAAGTTCTTGCCTTTGACAATCAATTTCAATGACATTGCAAATTGGTTTTTGAATTAATTTTACATTTTTAAATTGCTCACTTTCTTCTTCTCTGAAATTTAATATCATAAAAAAGCCTTTTGAGTTTTGTTTTTTTTGATAAAAATCCAACTGGTCTTCGTATGATGTTTTAAGATAATTATTACTTGCGTGCTTGATATTTACAAAGACATTAAATTTATTCGATATTGTAAATTTTAAATCTCTTGCATCATTGTTTTGACAAACCTTAATATTGCTATCTTTGGATTTTAACCAAGAATCACAAATAACATAAAAAATCATCTTTGAATAATGTTCTTTTACATTAATCAATCTTGAACCAATTTGAGACCAAAACATTTTATAAAGCTCTTTATTCTCTATTAAATCTTGAAAATGATTGATAATTATTTGAATTTCAAAAGCAATGCTATCCAAATTATCCTCGCATTTCTCAGTTTTCTCAAAAGATTGTAATTTGATAAACTTTTCACTATCTAAAAGCCACCTGTAAAGCCCTTCGCTATCCTTTTCTAAATCATAATGCTCAATATTTGAGTCTATTAAGGCTCTAATTATTTCAAGATAAAACTCATTATCTGTTTTAATTTTATCAATAATTTTTTCTTTTTGATTTTTTTTGGTATCTCTTTCCCAATTGCTACCCAAGTCTCGATTAACTCTATCTCTAAGAGAGCGATTTTCGTCTATTGCGTGTAATGTCCAGTTTGCAACATTATTTGCCACTGGCAAGCTCATTAAAATATCCTCAGGCAACAATTTTAAGGAACATTTTGAATAAGGGTTGTGCGGTAAATAATAAATTTCTCCATTTTCGATTTGATGTTTTTCCGTCTTGCCTTGAAAATCAATTTGCTTCATTATATCAATTGTATATTCACAAATTTCTTTATCTATTATTTTTTGCGTCATATCGGAAATTCTATCTCCACCAATTCCTTCTTCAAGAAGTGCGAGAAATGGCAAAATTTCAGGCTCATCTCTTGAAATTTCAATCATTTCTTTCGCTCCTTTTAATATTTTATCATTAAATTCTTTGCCAAGACCGCTTCCACCATTTGAAATGCCAGCATATCCTATGCAAGTGTATTTATATTCAGGAAAATTAACAAGCCTTTTTGCTCCTTGCCACGCCTTGTCGTTTTCTTGTTTTGATTTTCTCAATAGCTTTAAAATGATTAAGAAAAATTCATCATATGTCTTTTTTGCTTCTGCAATTATATTGCTCGAGCTTTTTGATAAAAGTAAAGGCTCAACAAAAAGAGTAGTATCGTAATTTAAAATAGGGTCAAAAGTGCCTAGTTTTTTAAGTTTTACCTTGTCTATTTTGAAGTAATCGGAGAAATGTATCGGCTTGTTATCACTACTTTGCATATTACTTTCTTCTAATTCATACTCTCCACAACCCTAATTTCTTCCTCACTCAACCCATACAAGCTATACACCATTTTATCAATTTCACTGTCTGTGCGTGAAATTTTACCATGTAAATCATTTGTTATTGAGGACTTTTCCTTAAATTTGTCAAGTAAAACCTCGTCATCAATTGAGATTTTCTGTGCCTTTGCAATTTTGTTTATTAATTCCAAAAAGCCCTTATTATCAAGTTTGTGCCAGTTTTTGAGCTTACTTAAATCCTTCGTTGGGTTGCCAAGTTTTGCGAGTAAATAATCATAAAAACCACTCACAATTTCGTTTAGTTGTTTTGTTAAATCAAGCATTTGCTGGGCTTTTTCAATGAATGGGGTTTGTTCTGAAGGGGGGAGGGGGGGGATTGGGAGTGAATTGACTTCATAACAATTTACATTACTATTTGTCGATGTTTTTTTGAAAATCCAATTCATAAGTTGTGAATTAAAAATCCCAAGCAAGAAGTATAAATTTTGCCCCTCTTGTGGAACAATATAATTACATGAATTCGCAAGAAACATACCATTTTCAACAATTGTTGAGACAAGTCTTCTTTTATCGTCAACACCTGTAATCCCCTGCAATGCAATTCTTTTAAAGAAATATGCCTTTGATTTTTCACCAGTATTTTCAGATAAATATTTTTCTTTATCAAGATATTCTAAAATACCTTGACTCATATCATCTGTAATAAAATATCTTTGCACACCAGCTCCTTTAATTACTGACGGATTTGATTTATTGGTAGTTAATAAATGTTTGTGAAATGTCATATTAATTTCACCCTCGTAACATTTTAAATTACCTTCTATACTTTTGATTTTTGTAAGTATATGTTTTTCAGTATCTGTTATCGATGGTATTTGCAATGATTTGCTGTCGTATAAGAATATTTCACTTTTTTTAAAAGTTGTAGAAAAACCATTTTTCATTTCTTTCTCTTCCCAAACTTTTAAAGTAAAATCATAGTCTTGTTGAACCTCCTTTTTCACAGTTAAAATACAGACACTCATTTTTACATCTTCAAAAACCCTTTTTTTAGGATTATCTCTTTCTGGAAATGAAACCAAATCAGTAATGATATAATTATCTAAAATATACTTTCTCATATTTGTACAAGAAGAGTCAGCCAAAAAAGAGTTCTGAAATATAAAACTTGTATACCCATTCCTGCTGTTAATTTTTGTCGCTTGTGATAAAAATATTTTAAATGCCTGCAATTTTCCACCTTTATAGTTTGTATATTCTTGCTGTTTTTTTAAAAATTCAATTTGTTTTATATGAGATTTGTACTGTGGGTCATATTCAAAATAAGGCGGATTCCCAACAACAACATCAAATTTGAAAGGGAATTCTTCTTCCCATTTGAAGGCTTTTTGGTCAATTGCGGGGTCGTCTATGAGGGAGTTTCCGCATTTGATGTTCTCGTCCAGTGAAACAAGTGCGGTTTTGTTGTGTGCGGTTTGAATCCAAAGCGAAAGCCTTGTAATTTGCACGGACTCAAAATTGATGTCCACGCCATAAATGTTGTTTTTTAGGGTGTCTTTGTAGTTGTGGTTTATTTCAAAAAGCGAGCCAGTACCAAGGATTTTTGCAAAAAAATTGATTTTTTCATTCACAATTTGCCATTCCTTCTCAAGATAATTGAAGACTTCAACCAAGAACGCCCCTGAGCCACAAGCAGGGTCAAGAACTTTAATTGACGCCAGTTTTTCAGCATAATTTTTCCAAAAATCAAAATGCTTTTGTGCATTTTCTTTGGTCGCTTTTGTCGGTTTATTTTTAAGTTCTTCTTCATCAAATGTTGGAAGCTCGCTTTCTTGTAATTCATTTTTCCTATCAGAAAGCCAGCCACCAACCGCTTCTTCAACGATATACTGCGTAATATATTCAGGTGTATAAAAAACGCCGTCTTTTTTTCTTTTGCTTTGCTTTACATCAAATTCATCTCCTTCTTTTAGTTTTTCAATGTCTGAAATTGATTGCTCAAAAATATGCCCTAAAATGTGGACATCAACCTGAGATGAAAAATTATAAGATTTGAAAAAACTGTCAATTTCTTTTAGAATTTCACTGCCAATTTGTAATTCATTTAATTCCTTATCTTCCGCAAAAAGTCCTCCATTCCAAGCGATTATTTTTTCGTAATCATTTGCAACTTCATCTCCACTTCCTTTGTCTATCGTTTCAAAAAGAACTTTTAATGCTTGATAAAAAGTAAATCTTAGTTTGATTAGGTTTTCTACCGTTTTAACAATATTTTGAGTAATGTAGCCTCTATCAATACAAAAACGAATAAAAAGCATTCTATCAAGCAACTTTTGTGCCTTTGAAATAGCATCAATATTTGAATTTAATGATTTAATTTCATTTATTAATTTTACTCTTTTTTCTTTATATTCCTTGTAAAATTTATCTTTAATTTCTTTTTCTTCCTTGATATTTTCCTCAATTAATTTTGCAACTTCCGAAATTCCGTCTTTAACAAAAAGCCTGCCTTTTGATAGGAAGAATTGAAATTCTTTTTGCTTTTCAATATTTTCAGCAAGCTCCTTCATCGTCCATTCAATATACTTAACGGACATATGCTTTTTTGAATAAAGCCTTATCGTTTCAGTATTTGATGTAATGATATAATCCACATCGGAAAATTCTTTTAAATAATCAAAAGCTTGCTGTTCGATTGTGTTTATATTTTTTGTATCTTTGCCTTTTAACTCAATAATAACCTTAATTCTTCTGCTTTCTTTTGTGAAAAATCCAAGAACTCCATCAACTGGTTTTCTGCTTTTATCCGTTGTTTGTTCGTAATCCAAATTATACTCTTCTTTATTTGTTTCAAATTCATAGCCAAGAATATTGCCAAAAATATCATTCAAGAAATTGGCTTGTATTTTTCTTTCATTTCTTGTTTCGTTGTGCCATTTTAAGAAAATTTGAGAATTATCTTTTATTATGTCTTTATAATCTCTGAGCTTCTTTTCTAAAAGGCTTTGATTGATTAAATTATTTTTTACATCTTTCATATTCGCAAAACTAAACTCTATTCTCAATAATATTCAATAATTCAACAAATTCATAAGAAGATGGCTTTCTTCCTGAGCCTTCTGTCTTTTTCAGCACCGAGCATTCTCTCTTGCTTTTTTCAATTGAAAGCCACTCTCTTTCTTCAAATAAATCAGCTTCAATATTTTTTCGTAATTCAAATTTGCTTGGCTCTGATAATTTATTTAATATTCTTAATACTGTTGGATTATCAATATTTGGAATCCTTCGCATTATATCCTCCGCGGTCAAAATAGGTTTTTCAAAAATAATATTTA
>JAURNI010000030.1 GCA_030830305.1 Alphaproteobacteria bacterium
ATCACAAAGTTCAATAATTTTTTCGTCTTGCAAGGCAGAATCTGCCATTGCATAAGAATTAATTACATTCATTTTATATTGAATGGAATCGATACTCATATGAACGGGGCGATCTTGTAGAAGGTCGTATCCGGAGTATGAGCTAAAACGCATTCTGCCTTCTGAAAAATAATGCACCATAATATATGGTGTTTCTTCTTCAATTTTTTGATTTCCCTTACGGTCATCAACATAAAGAATTGCATAACATACATTGTTTGAGTTTGGGTCTGCACGAAGTATTGTCCATTTTTTTGCTGTTCCAACAATGTTTTTTGTAAGTTGTTGTTTTGTTTCCTCTTTTTGAGATACTTCTTTTGCGTGTAATTCATATAAAGTTGCCGTATAAAGAAATAAAACATAACAAAACAACCTCAGCATAATTTTGAATTAACTTTGAAAAAACTTAGGTCTGTAAAAATAAAAATCAAGTAGTTATACATTAGTAATACGGTAATTATCAATAATCTTTCACAAAAAAGACTTGACTTTTAGATTATATCTATGTTATGCTTATATATAAATATAAGAAAAAATATGAAACAATTTAATACAATTTTGGAACTTTGTGAAAAGCTTTCAACAGAGGCTAAATGTATTGAGTTTTTTATCAATCTTCGTTGGAAAGATGGAATTGAATGTCCACACTGTCAATCAAAAAAGGTTTATACTTTGAAAAATGGTAAATCTTTTAGATGCGGAAATGTAGAATGCAGAGAAACATTTTCAATAAGAACTGGTACAGTGATGGAGGCAAGCAATATTTCAATCAAAAAATGGATTTTAGCAATATATCTTGCAACTTCGAATAAAAAAGGAATTTCAAGCGTTCAACTTGGCAAACATATTGGTATTTCTCAGCAATCTGCTTGGTTTATGTTGAAAAAGTTGAAATCTGTGTATTGATGTTTTTTGTATGTTTAATAAATACGCATTAGAGAAAAAACCTGAAAAAACCGAAGATATTATTGAAAAACAAAATCTTTTACTTGAAAGACAAGCAAAAGAAAATGAAAAAACTGCAAGAAATAATATAGTTTTAGGCTGGATTGTAGGCTTTGCAACTTGCGTGCAGGCAACATTTGCAGTTTTGGAATTTTTCTTTAAAAGATGAAAACAAAAAAAGAAATTCTACCGATTGAAAAAGATAAAAAACAAGCAAGTGAAATTAAGCGAGAACAAAAAGACTTCGAGAAGTTGTTTGAAAAGTGTGTTAATGTTGGAAAAAATACCAAATATATAAAAACTTAATAAAAAATAAAATGTCTTTTGCAGAACAACAAACGGAATGGATTGTTAGCAATAGCCTTATAAATAGAGGTTGAATGTCTTGAATTTATTAACCGCAATACAAATGAAGTTTGCACTATACCGGAAGAAATTTTGGTTTCAAGGACTGAATTAATTGGCATTTTTAAAAACCTAAATGATATTTTAAGGGGCGAAGGTTTGCGTGCAGGAATTGAAAGATTTAGCGAATTTTCAAACATACTATTCTTAAAATTAATGAGTGAGAGCGGTAAAAAGCAATGGTGGAATTCAATAAAACAACAAAATAATGATGATATCATTGGATATATCAATGGTTATGTGATTAATCAAATTAAAAATGAATACGGTGGAGATGTTTTTACGCCGTTATTAATTAAAAACCCAAAAACAGTAAGAAGCATTATTGAAAAGCTTGACCCTCTTATTCTTTCAAGGATTGACTTTGATTTAAAAGGTGAGGCATTTGAGCATTTTTTAGAACAAACAACTTCCACAGAAAATGATTTGGGCGAGTATTTTACACCAAGGCATATTGTAAAATCAGTTGTTAACCTTGTTGACCCAAAATTTGGTGAAACAGTTTACGACCCCTTTTGTGGCACTGGTGGCTTTTTAACCGAAAGCTTTAAGCATATCAAAGACTGCACCATTATTAAAAACGCCGAAGACGAGCGGACTTTAAAAAAGGAAACAATTTACGGCAGGGAAATTACTCAAAATGCAAGAATTGCAAAAATGAATATGATTTTACAAGGAGACGGGCACAGTGGAATTGAACAGATTGATACACTTGCAAACCCGTTAAATAAAGTGCATGATGTTATTATTACAAACATGCCTTTTTCACAAAAAACAGAAGAAGGTTGGCGTTATGAAAATGGGCTTGCAAAAAAGAACGGCGATGCAACTTGCGTTTTACATTGTTTGCAAGCATTAAAACAAGGTGGAAGAATGGCGTTAGTTGTTCCCGAGGGTTTTTTGTTCCGCAAAGACATTGCAAAAGTTCGTGAGTTCTTGCTTTCAAAATGCAAATTGCAAAGCGTTATTTCGCTTCCACAAGGAACTTTCTTGCCATACACTGGGGTTAAAACCGATGTGTTATATTTAACAAATGCACACGAGCCGAACAACCAAAAAAGTTATTGGTATTTTGATGTTAAAAACATAGGCTACACGCTTGATAACCATCGCAGGAAAATCAGGGGTAAAAATGACCTTAACAAGCTTGCAGAAAGTGATTTCAAAAGGGCAGAAAAAAACGAGGACATCAAGGAAAATATGCTTGAAATTGGCTTTGAAATTGTGCCGATGGAAAAAGTGAAAGCCAATGATTACAACCTTGTTGGAACAAGATACCGTGAAACTGTTAAAAGCAGTGGAAAATGGGAGATGGTGAGGCTGGGGGATTTAATAAATGCCGATCTTATTTATGCACAAAAAGGAAAAACTATTACCAAAGATACCGTTAAAAATGGTAATATTCCAGTAATTGCAGGGGGACAAACAAGCCCATATTCACATAACAAATCAACTCACGATGGAAATATTATCACAATGTCAGCATCTGGTGCTTATTCTGGATTTATTTGGTATCACGATTATCCAATTTGGGCGTCGGATTGTAGTGTATTTTATTCAAAAGATGAGACGAAATTGCTAACAAAATATCTATACCATATGCTAAAACATCAGCAAGATAAAATATATGCAATGCAAAATGGTGCGGGGCAACCACATGTTTATATCAGGGATGTTGAAACGCTCTATATCCCCCTTCCGCCCATTTCCGAACAGCAAAAGCTTGTTGATGAACTTGACAAAATTCAAACCTCAATTCAATCTGCAAAAGATTTGATTGAAAGCTTAAAAGCACAGAGGGGGGGGGATTGTCTCTTCTTTATGGGAATGAAAATTGGGAATTTGTTAAATTGGGCGAGGTTTGTGAAACATCATCTGGCGGAACACCAAAAACAGATAACGCAGATTATTATAACGGCGATATTTTATGGTTTCAATCTGGTGAAGTGTGCGAAAAAGATTTATACAAATCTCAAAAAACCATTACAGAACTTGGGCTTAAAAACTCTTCTGCAAAAATATTTCCCAAAAATACAGTTCTTATGGCGATGTATGGTGCTACTGCTGGGCAAGTTGGCATTTTAAGAGTTGAAGCAAGCACAAATCAAGCAATATGTGGAATTATTCCAAATAATAAGTTAATTTCAGAGTTTTTGTATTACTATTTAGAAACACAAATTACCGAAATTAAAAACAAAAGACTTGGTGCGGCGCAGCCAAATTTAACGCAGGGCATTATTCAAGATTTACAAATCCCCCTACCGCCACTTGAAATTCAGCAAGAAATTATTGAAAAAATGAATGAAAAAAATGAATATATAAAATTAACAGAACAATTAATTAACCGCCAAAAATTAGAAATGCAAAAAATCATTTTTGCCTTATGGAAAATTTAATAATTAATTTTGTGCAAGATTATTGATAGTTACCAGTAATACTTTTTTATTCTTGACATTTGATTTTTTATGATAAAGAGCTCGAAAGTCATTTTTTTTTCAAAATGAAAAAGTTACTTAGTGTTTCACAGCCTAAACAAATTTTGTTAGGTCTTGTTCTTGGTCTTTTGGTTGGTTTTATTTTTGGAGAAAAAGTTGCATTTCTGAGAATCTTTGGTGATATCTTCTTAAAAATGATAAAAATGACTATTGCACCTTTAATCTTTGTAACGGTTACGCACGTTTTTTGTTCTAATGTTGGTGGTGAAAAAATGGGAAAGGTTGCGTTTAAGTCGATTTTATTTTATAAGGTTGTAACAGTTATTACTGCTGTTTTTGGAATTTGTGTAGCAGTTTTTTTTAAGCCCGGTGTTGGAATTCATATCTCACCTGAAACAATAGGTGCATCTACTGTTCAAGTTATGGATACATCAAAAATGACAATTAATGAAATGATTCTTCATGTATTTCCTGATAACCTTTTCGTTGCATTTTATAAAACAGACATTATTCAAATTTTAGTTTTTTCATGCTTTTTTGGTATTGCTATTAGTAGGTTGTCTCACCATACCGGTAATATCATTAGAGCTGTTGACTCGATATCAAAAGTGATACTATACATGATTGGAATGATTATCAAATTTACTCCAATCGGAATTTTTGGTATTATGGCGTATCTTGCAGGAACGCAAGAACTTTCAACATTTAAGTCCCTTTTTTACTTACTGTTAATGATATACGGGTGTGGATTTGTTGTTGGTTATATTTTTTATGGTGTTACTCTTTTATGTTATGGTTTAAATCCAATTCCTTTTTTTAAGAAAGTTTTTGAGGTGCAATCTTTTGCATTTTTAGTTAGTTCCTCTGCTGCTTCAATTCCATTAGCAAAGCTTGTTGCATCAAAAAAAATGGGTGTTAGCGAAGGAACCGCATCACTTGCTGTCTCTCTTGGTGGCGGGTTCAACATGAGTGGAACGGCACTTCACCTTGGTGCTACTGCCATCTTTCTTGCACAAGTTTATGGTGCAGATCTTGGAATGGCACAGTATGTTCAAATTGTTGTGCTTTCAATTATGCTAACAATGGGTGCTGTTGGAATTCCTGCAGCAAGTTTAGTTATGATGCCAGTCATTCTTTCCGCAATTGGTGTACCGCCGGAATATGTAGCAGTTTATGTTGGTATTGATAGATTCTTGGATATGCTTAGAAGTATGCTTAATGCAACAGGTGATGTTCTTGCGGCAGTGATTGTTGATAAATCTCAAAAAACATTAAATAAAGAAATTTATAATAAAATAGACGCAAAAATTTAATTATTTTTTATAAACAATGTCTCTAATTACAAAGAGTATTTTATCAAAATATGAATCAGATAACCCTGCAACAAAAGCTAATTTATATAGATTTCTTGAAACAGGAGTTCTAGCCGGAACCGGAAAGCTTGTAATTTTACCTGTTGACCAAGGCTTTGAACATGGTCCCGAGCGTTCCTTTGCTTCAAATCTTGAGAGTTATGATCCTCATTATCATTTCCAACTTGCTATTGATGCAAAACTAAATGGTTATGCTGCTCCACTTGGAATGATTGAGACTGGTGCAGATACATTTGCTGGGCAAATTCCGATCATTTTAAAAATGAACAGTAACAATTCAATGATGTCCAAAGGTAACGATACCAATCAAGCCATAACAGCAACAATTAAAGATGCTATTCGTCTTGGTTGCAATGCTATCGGCTTTACAATTTATCCATCTTCCAATCAATCATTAGACATGTACGAAGAAGTTCGTGAATTAATTGCTGAAGCAAAATCCTATGGCCTTGTAAGTGTTGTATGGTCGTACCCTCGTGGTGGAGATTTACCAAAAGAACATGAAACATCGCTTGATGTTGTTTCTTATGCTGCTCATATTGCATGTCTTTTGGGTGCTCATATAATCAAAGTTAAGCCGCCAAAAGCCACTCTTTTTGAAAAGAACGCAACCAAACTTCTTGATGGCCAAGATTTTTCCTCACTTTCAAGTCGTATTGCACTTGTTAAACGCTCATGCTTTAATGGTAGAAGAATTGTAATTTTCTCCGGTGGCGAAGCAAAAGCGGAAGATTCAATATACAGTGAAATACAGGAAATTGCAAAAGGTGGGGGAAATGGTTCTATTATTGGTAGAAATACATTTCAACGCCCAAAAAAAGATGCTCTTGCAATGCTTGCAAAGATTTGTGATATTTATAAAAAGTCCTAATGTATTTAAAGGCAAATTTCTAAAATCTAAAATTTTTACCACAAAAACTATATATTGTCTTTGTATTGTAATTTTGGTTTTGTTCGTGAATAAATCAGAAAACAATTAATTTCAAAAAATATTGACATTTAACTTACAGTTTCTCACATTGTTTAATGTTAAAATTTACGAAGAAAAATGAACGAAAAACCTCTTTACACCGATGTTAAGTCTATTGCGATTGTTGACGAGATGAAGTCATCTTACCTTGATTACGCAATGAGTGTTATCGTTTCACGTGCTTTACCAGATGCTCGTGATGGTCTTAAACCTGTACACCGTAGAATTCTGTATGCAATGTATGAATCCAATTGCCATCACAATAAGCCGTATAAGAAATCGGCAAGAATCGTCGGTGAGGTGATGGGTAAGTATCACCCACATGGAGACAGTGCAATTTATGATTCCTTGGTGCGTATGGCTCAGGAGTTCTCTCTTCGCCTTCCATTAATTGATGGGCAGGGTAACTTTGGGTCAATTGATAACGACTCCCCGGCAGCAATGCGTTATACGGAG
>JAURNI010000031.1 GCA_030830305.1 Alphaproteobacteria bacterium
AATATGTGTTGCAGAACCAATTTTCAAATGATTTACAAAGTTTTTTAAAGGCAAAGATTGCAAATTTTGATTAACTGAAACACCAAGACTTTTTGCTTCTGCAAGGTGATTGCAGAGTTTTTGAATATCTTTTAGCGACATATTAAAACCTTGCCCAAGAACAGGGTGAACAGTATGAAAGGAATCTCCGACAAAAATCATATTTCCATATAATTGTTGCTTCATGTATTTCATTGTCAAAGGATATCTATAAATTTTACTTGGAATTTCTAAAATCTCTCCAAGATTTCTTGCTCTTGTAGTTTTCGACTGAAGAAATTCAAGGACACGGTCATCTTGTAACTTTTCTGCATACCAATTTTTTAAGCTTAAAATAACAGATGATGTAGTTTTGTCTTTTTTTGGTAAAAGTGCAACAATACAAGATTCATCGAACGCCTCAACTGCAATGTTTTGATGATTGTTCTGATGTTTAATATCAAAAATTAGAGCAACTTGATTATATGGTAATAGCTTTTGTTCAAGACCAAGTTTTTTATGAATTGAAGAATTTGCACCACTTGCACAAACTGCAATTTTAAATTTTTGATCGTTAATTTTAATGGAATCCTGCCAATTAGCAATTTTTTCAACGGGTGTGTTTTCGTGAATTACAATGTTTTTATGATTTTTTAAAAAATTAACAAGTAATTCTTTTAGAAGAAAGTTATCAACAACATAACCCAAATTTGAACCTGCAAGTTCAATAACAGGACTTTCTTCAGTTTTATAAGAATAAATATATTCAATCATTCCGGAATTTTCTTGAATTTCTTTTCTGAATTTATCAAAAAATGAAACGGTATTATGAGAAAGAAAGGAAGTGCGAAAATCTTCTTTAAAATTTCCACCAAAAGTTTTGTCTTCAAAAATCGTTACCGGAAAACCTTTTTCTGCCAAACCAAATGCAACTGCAAGACCATTTAAACCGGAACCAACTATAGCAATTTCCTGCATATATTTTTGAAAAGTCGCCTTTAATAGGCGTGCATAAAATGATAATGTCAAGAACTTCTAATAACTATTGCTTGTCCTTATCCGTATTCCCTACCCAACAACTCTCCGCTTTTGAGATTTCCAATTCTCCAGTTGAAGTCTTTAGGAAAGGGGTTTCTGTCCTATTTTTTGAAGAGCAAGTATAATAGCTTCTTCTAACGAAATGGCAACTTTTGAAACATCTGTGGCGATTGAAAAAGAACGGTTGTAATCAAAGCCTAAATTTACCAATGCAGAAATGATATCATCACTATTCACAGTTACTTCAAGGTTTTCCATTATGCTATTTTGTTGAGGTAGATTTTCTACCTGCGTGTAATTAAATGCAGCTTTTGTATTTCCTATTTTTACCAAAGTTAACGCCTTGGCATTTTTTACGGGCTCTTTTTTAAGTTCTGCAACAATTCTTTGGGAAACTTTCTCTCCTAAACCACCTACTTTTTGCAAAATTTCCGATTTTTCATTAATGATAGCTTGTAAAAGTTCTTGAATTGAGATTGAATCAATAACATTTATTGCAACTTTTGGTCCAACTCCGGTTACTTTAAGTAGAGACCTAAACCATATTTGTTCTTCATATCTTTGAAAACCATAAAGGTTAATTCCTGTTTCCTTAACTATTGTTTCTATAAAAAGAGAAATTTCCTGCCCTATATTTAAAGTATTTGTAAATCTTTGACCTACATTAACACAGTACCCTACCCCGCTTTGTGTGATCACTGAAAGAGTACCGTCTCCACTTGAAGAATGCAAAATGCCATGAATGTATGATATCATTGAATGTAGTATTTATAAATCAAAAGCATAATTCCCATGGAAAAACCGGCAAATATACCGGCAATAAGATCGTCCATCATAATTCCAACTGCTCCTTTAAGGTTTCTGTCAAAATAGCCGATAATCCACGGCTTTGTGATATCAAATAAACGAAATAAAAAAAAGCAAAGAATAAATATAATATAATAATTTGGTTTAATTTGCAGAAGTTTTGATGTAATCATTGCAAACAGAATTGTTAAATAAAGCCCGGCGGCTTCGTCGATGACTATTTCTTGAAGGTCATCAGTTTTGCCTTGTAAATAAAATGGAATGAAAATAAACCCAAGTACGGTTACAAATACGGTTACAAAAAAACATAGTACAATTGATGGAACCCAAACAAGTGGGAAAATTATAATCAATGCAACAAGTGAACCAACAGTACCCGGCACAACAGGTGAATTACCAAAATAAAACAAAGTTGAAATAAATTCTGCCAGCTTTTTCATAATTCTTGCATTAATAAACTAACTTGTGTTTCAATATTTGATATAATACATAAAATTTCTGAGTTATCAGAATTACTTTGTATTTGTTTTTCAACTCCGTTTTTTTTAACCATACTAAGGCGATAACCTTTTTCGTGAATTAATTCTTTAATCGTTCTTAAGCGTTCAATATCACTTTCGGTAAAATATCTGCGGCCACCTGCTCCAATTTTTGGAGAAATTTGCTGCGGCAGTTCTTTTGACCAAAACCTTACAGTATGTGATTCTACACCAAGAATTTTAGCAACTTCCCCAATGGAATGTCCCTCCTTAGACATAAAATACTTAAAATATTTTTTCTTTTAAATTTTTTGAAGGCACAAAGTGCATTCTTTTTGATTCAACCACCTTAATAATATTTTCTTTAGTATGAAAGTTGCGAATGTTTTTTTCAAGTGTTTTTTTTTGAAACTCAATTTTGCCAAAGTTTTTTAATAAAACACCTCCATCTTTTTGAGCAAGATCAATAATTGTTGAAAAAAAAGCATTAAGCACTAAACTTGCGTGCTCGTTAGAAAGAGAGTGTTTTTTCTTCAAAAAATTTAGTATTTGTTGTCTTGTAAGTTTTGACATCAAACCGTTGTAAGTTCTTCTGTTTTTTGTTTGATTATCGCGTCAACTTTTTGGATTGCGTCATCAACAAGTTTTTGAATTTCACTTTCGTATCGCTTTTGTTCATCTTCAGAAATTTGTTTATTTTTTTGTGCAGCTTTGATAGCATCGTTTTCGTCTCTACGAACATTTCTAATGGCAACTTTTGCACTTTCTGCATTTTGTTTAACGATGTCTATCATTGAATTTCTTCTTTCTTGAGACATCGGTGGAAGAGGTAAAATAATGGTTGAACCTTCAAGAACCGGGTTTGTTCCAATGTTTGAAGCCTGAATTGCTTTGTAAATTGATTGCACGGTGGTGGCGTCCCAAACTTTAACAGAAAGAGTACGTGAATCTACTATAGAAACATTTGCAAAGTTTGAAATTGGTGCCATTGAACCATAAATTTCGCACTTTATGGCGTCAAGTAAAGAAGGGGAAACTTTAGCAGAAACACCGGATATTGACTTTTTAAAACTTTCAACGCACTGGTTAAATCGTTCTTGTATTTTAGATTTTTCAAAACTATACATACCAAAATAAACAGTTTTTCTTTATGAACCTAGTATTATTCATATATTTTATAACTCAAGTATTTTTTTTTGGCACAAGTACTTTTGCACAAAAAGTTGAGGTTAATTCTCCTTCCCTTGACGATCTTATCGTATCAATTGAAAATCAATCTCAAGAAAATAAAGTAAAAAAGCAAACAAAGAAAATACAATTAAATATAAACGATTCACAGGAAACTGTGTGTACAAAGTCTTTTCGTTCGAATTTTAGAAAAGGACCAAATACAACATTCCCTGTTGAATACGAAATATTGGTACGCGGCTACCCTTTAAAAGTAATAAAATATGTTGACAGCTGGTACGCGGTTGAAGATTTTGAAGGAATCATTTCATGGATTTCAGAAATTAATGTAAAAAAAAATTGTGGGGCAATAGTAAAAACTCCCGGCCTTGCGTTTGTATATTTGAAGCCATCAAAAGAAGCTAAAGTAATGCTTTCATTGGAGCGAGGTTTTATTATTCATGAACTGGAATGTTGGACTCAAGAGTGGTGTCGTGTAACGGTAGAAAATAAAAAAGGTTGGATGCAAATGCAAGATTTATGGGGAAATTTGTAAAAGTAAAATTCTGCGGTTTAAAAAAGCAGGAGGAAATAGATTTTTGTAGACACAATAATGTTGATTTCATTGGTTTTGTATTTTGTAATAATTCTATAAGAAATTTAGATGTTAAAGCATTTGCAACCCTAAGGTTAAAACAAATACCAAATGTTGTTGCAGTATTTAAAAACCCAAGCATTAAAGATATTGAGTTGGTATTGCAAACAAATAAAGTCGATTTCATTCAAATTCATGGTAATGAAACTGATGATATTTTAGAATATTTTCATAATAAAGTTGGTATAATTAAAGCTTTTTCAGGTGAAGTTTTTATAAGGCAACAATTTGAAAAATATAATTTTTGCGATTACTTTCTTTTTGATGGAAAACAAGAAGGTAGTGGGTTTAAAAGAGACTTCTCTTTTGCAAAAAATATACCACTGCTCACACAAAAGCCTTTCTTTTTAGCGGGTGGTATTAATGCTTCTAATGTTTTGGAAGCTCTGAAGTATACAAATTATATTGATTTATCATCTGGAATTGAAGAAGAACGTGGGGTGAAATCACTAAAGTTAATGGAGGGATTTTTGGAAAGGGTTAAATCTAAATAGATTTTCCTTGACATCAACTCAAATTGCTAATTTCATTCAAGGCAAATCTCGTGTATACTATGTTCAAAACAATAAAAGAATTTAAA
>JAURNI010000002.1 GCA_030830305.1 Alphaproteobacteria bacterium
AATATTTGAAGCACTTTCATTAAATACAGTTGTTATAGGGTTTCAAGCTCCTGCCGTGCAGGAGTATGTTCAAATTGATGGATTATCTTTACGGACTCAAGAAATAACCGATAAAATTAAAAATACCATAAATGGTACATCGGAATTGCCAAATGTAGATCTTATTCAAGAACAATTTATTTCCGGTTTTGCGAATCTATTGCAAAATAGAAATTATTATGGTATAATGCATTTTAAGATTACCTTACAACATAGTATTGAAAACCTATGTGGTTGGGAGTTTAAAGGATTGTTTAAGTTAGGATATATGCAAATTAAAAAAGTTAAAAAGTTGTTCAGAGATCCGAATCTCTTTTTTTCTGATATGTACAAAAATATACAAAAAAAAGGAGAAAAAGTGATAGCAATTGTATCAAAAGTCAAAATTGATGATATTCGAAAAATTGATGATGCTCATATCACTAAGAAGCATGTTGAAATTGCAAAAGCCGTACTTGAACCGCGGGAATTTGCCAGAATTGAATACAACAGAGGTGTTAGTATTGAGATACCAGGAAGAGCAATTAACAATGCAAAGTATTCATCAATTCTTTTTTTGGAAGATAACAACAAAAGTTTAGTGCATAATAAGCTTGCGTCTGTATTGCTTGCAGGTAAAGAACAAATGTCGATTCGTGAAAAAACTTTATTTTTTGTAAAGTATACAAAAGTGCTGAATCATTATGATTTTTTTGCAAATTATAATAATATTCTAGATTTTCGAGCAAATATTTTAAAATCTGAATTTAAACAGATTAAAACATTCTTTTTTGTGAATCCCAGTGGTAACATGCCGCTTTTCTTTCGTTCATTCTTTGTGAATTCAAGAATTGTACTTTTTGTAAATGATGAGAAATCTCTTAAGTACATTTTGCAATTTAAAAGCCAAATTGATATTCTTGTTGTAGAAAAATCGCTTACATCAACAAATGATATTTCTTCAATTCGTAGAGTAATTATAATTGAAGGAGAGTTAACCAGTCAGGTTTGTTATCTTGTGCAGAAGATAATTATTGAAAACGCAAGAAGGGAAACAGAGATACTCCTACCTGTTTTGGGTGAGTGTAGTTATACTTCAAAAATTCAAGAATATAATAAATTACTGCAAAGCGACCTTTTAGATGGAGTGTTTCTTGTAAAGAATGTAAATCAAGAAACAAAAGATAACTATAAAAAATGCAAACAGAAATATCATCAAATATCGGAGTCTATTCAGACAAGTAAAATGCAAACATTTTGTGAAGTGGCGCAGCATGTTTCAAAAAGTATTACAGGAGTTTTGCTTTCAGAAAATGCAATGTTTAGGTATAAAACATTGATTGCTAAAGGCAATGTGCATAATTTATTTCAATTTGCATTAGAAGATAACCTTAGAATTAAAATAGTTAATGAAAATGAATTATGAAGCATAATATTATTCATATTTCACAAACACCTCTTGTTGGTTCACCGGGAGATATTGTCTCCGCTCTTAATGCTCATACAAAATATGATGCTTCATGGATTTTCCTTGAAGAATATCCGGAACCAATTAAGGGAAAATTTGGAACAAATGCTGTATTGTTTCAAAAGCAAACTGAAGAAATATGTAAGCTTTTAATTCAAAAGGCAAATATTATTCATATTCACAACACCATTTCACCTATTTTTATTACATTTATTGAAAAACATAAAAGTTCTTCCGTTAAATTTGTGTACCAAGTGCATAATGCACGAAGAGAAGGTCCGGTGTTTTTTAATATGGAAGACTACATGCCTTTCACATTTGATGCGAAGCTTGTAATAGCACAGCATCAGGTAAGATCAATGCCAAATTATGTTATGGTTCCCAATATTATTAATATTAAACCAAGGTTAAATTTGCTACAAAATAATGAAAAACCAAGGTTGCTGTTTTTACCTTCTCACAAACGCAATGACAACCGTTGGGGAGTAAAGACAACAAACGAACTTGAGGAAATTCTTGATTCATTGCATAAATTGAAATTAATTGAACTTGTTTCACCACAAGAAAAGATGGCCCCCAATATTTTAGCAAATCTTCGTAAAACTACCCACATTTCATTTGATGAAATCTTTACAGGTTCTTTCCACAGAGTAAGCCTTGAAGCATTTGTATGCGGAAATGTTGCAGTGAATGGGGCAGATGACATTTCAATTTTGACCATGATGTCTTTTCTTGGAACAAATGAAAAACCACCGTTTTATTTTATTAACCAAAATGATATTTCAAACGGTTTTCTTGAACTTTTAAACAATAAAGAAAAAATTAGGAAATTCCAGCAAGACGGCTATGATTACTTTAACAAATACCTTAAACCCGAGGCTTTAATTCAATACTACACCAAAATTTACGATGACCTATGAAATCAATTAAAGACTTAAAAAACTCTAAAAAAGGCGAAAGCGTATATATTCTTGGTAATGCACCATCAATTAAAAAGTGCAATTTATCCTTTCTTCGGTATAAATATACTATAGGGTTAAACGGTTCGCCGTTATTACTTGACCCACTGGGTTTTTCCTCAACATACTACCTTATTACAGACAGACGCTTTCTTCGGCACGAGGAAAAATCCAAAATTGCAGAAGCAGAATTCCAAAAAGACAACATTAAAATTGTGAGTGATGTTCTTTCTGATGAAATTGAAAAATTTGGAGAAGTACAAAACTTATATTTTGTGAAATCACTTGCACGAGACGGTTTTTCTTTTGACTTAAACATCGGATTTTATTTCGGTTCAACAACGGTAATGCTTGGAATTCAGCTTGCATACTACCTTGGTTGTAAAAATATTTACCTTATTGGGGTAGATTTCACCTACGCCCTGCTTGAAGAAAAAGGTGAGCAAATTCGCTCTTATGCAGAAGGTAAAACCCAAGAATTTGACACCCTTCTTTCCGTGCAAATGAAGAACATTGCAGATTCCCACTTGATTTTAAAAGAGCAGGGCGTTAACCTGTGGCTGTGTTCAAGGGAATCGCTCCTTGCCCCTTATATTCCATACAAGGGTTTTGAAGATAGCTTAAAATAAATTGTAACTAAATTAATTGATGATGAAAATATTCGTAATGCACAGCCCCAATGTAGACTTAAAAAGAATTGGTTGCTATACCGATGTTGTATCTTATTATCTGCTAAACGCAATGCGAAGAGCCAGTATTGAAGTACATGGGTGTGGGATGATGTCTGAATTTAAAGACCGTGAAAAAGTCTTTCATTTTTTAGGAATATCGATACGCAAGGCTGCGACCACTTCCTTGCCCTTGGCTTGCGATATTTTACCCATTTTGAACCTACATTAATGAATGATATTTTAGACATTCTAAGAAGTAAATTTAAAGGTATTATTGCACAATGGCACGATTGTGCACTTCCACACATTCCCGTTGTTACCTTTCACAACAGAAAAGTTGATACCCATATAAAACCAAATAAAAACGATAAATACTACGAAAATTCAGCTTATGTTTCATGGGCAGCGGATAGCGATCTTCTTCAAACAAAACAGGAAGATGGAGTACTTTCAATTCTAATTGACCACGCAAACTACCACCCGAATAAGGATTTAGACTTTTCAGACATTATTATTAAAGATGTCGCAAACTTTGCACTTAATATTTTTCCTGAAATTTCTAAAACTACGAAGTATAAAAAGTTAAAAATTAGAAGGCTTGTTTCCGGTGGCATTGAAGATTTTGATCCATTAAACCCATGGATTGATGAATTTAACCGCAAAGGCTTGCCATATTTAGAAATGGTTCAAGAATACAACAAAGCGGATATTTTTATTTCAACACATCATGAATCTGTTGGGCTTGCGCTACTTGAATCTGCAATGGCAGGGGTATTGGTTCTTGCCCCCAAAACTTTTATTAACTATGATATCATCTCATCACTCCATCATGTTGTTTTTGAAGGAGGAGTAATTCCATGGCAATATGTTGTTGCTCAAATAAACCCATGGAAATCAAGAGAAGTTGCATCAAAATTCACATGGGATAGCATTGCTCAAAAAATGATAAAAGTGTTTACTCATGGTTCAATGCCATTGCCTGCAAATCTCATTATTCAATAAACCTCTCCGTCAATTTCAATAAACTGGCTGGAGTTCATAAAGTTTGGAATGCAAGCCTCTCCACCTGTTAATGTACCTGCTGTAGTAATATCCATTCTTGCACTGAATGGTGTTATTGTTGCAAAAGCAATTGCTGTGGCGGTGGTGTCCGGCCCCCATCTTAAAATGTTTAAAGCATTCTGCTGACTTACCGTAATTGTTGGAGTTCTTCGCTTTTGTTTGTAAAAAAGTGGTGCTCGTAGAATATTTGCACCGTCTGCAAAAGCAATAGTTCCTGTTGGTGCGTTGGCGGTTGTTGGTGAAATGCGTTCGTAGAAGTATTGGCAGTCAAGAAGTTCACGGTTTGGGTCAGCAGGTAGGAATGCCGTTTTATTTGAGCCAATTTCCAGTTTAACTTGGGAGATATCAAAGTAATCGTTTGCAATTGCTGTGCCGGACGGGTTTTCTGAAATAAAACTCACCATTAGAGATTTCGCACTGTTTCCCAGTTTTGCCGTTAGTTGAACATCGTGCCAAATATCTTTTTCTATTCCAGTTTGAACATCAGCCTCTACAACACTTCCAGTTGCAAAACCAAAAGGGCTCCCACCCTGATTCAACACCGTGCCAGAAATTAACTGCATTTTAACTTTTCCGCTTGAATTTACAAAACCAGCACCAAGGCGAACTTTTGCACTTACTGTTATTGTTGAGCTTGCAAGTCTTTGCACGGTTGTGCTATCAAGAATTTGGCAAATTCCAATATTTGATGTACTTGCATCACCAACCGCTCTTGCTGTTCGCATTACAAAAGTGGAATAAAGCGGGGCAGCAAAGCTTGTTCTGCTTACTTGCATTGTTGAACTGTCGTCTGCTCGTTTTCCACACCATCTATCTGCAAAATATTGAATTGCCCCCGTGGTTGTGAATGAAATTCCCCGCTGCCAAACATCAAAATTTGAGTTGACAAGAAAATTTGTACGGGAGATATCAGCAAGAGTTGCTACATCTGTTCCATTTTTAGAAACATTTTGTTTGAAATTAATATTGCCCGTTTCTTTTTCAATCTTAAAGCTTTCCACAAAATTTGAACCGTCCGATGAAACTTTCAGTGAAAAGTTATCATCTCCAATTAATCCAAATTCTGCTCTTCCACCCCAATTGCTTTTAAATACATGGGAAGCTGTATTAGTTTCACCACTTTTGTTGATGTTTAATCTTGTGTTTCCGTTTTCATCATCAAAATTGACATTTGAAGGTAATGATGATTGCACTTTATTTTCTTGCCAGATGTTTTGTAAAAATTTAAATTCCTTTTTTTGTGATTGTACAAAGATTATCATTCCTTCTTTTGCTGCAAGGAAAACCCAGCCTTTATTTGTTAAATAAATTCCAATTTTATTTGGTTGTTCTGTGTAATTATTTGAAAAAATATAAACATCTCCATTGGTTGGGTTTTCGGGAAGGGCGTCTACAATATTTTTTGCAATATTAAAAATTAGTGCATCAATTTTAGTTAGTGCCTCGTTTATTGTGATCTCAGGTGATGCTTGGTTCTGTAATAAGTATTCCAAGGAAATATTCTGTGTGTTCATGGGTTATTTAAAAAATCATGAATGCTTACAATATACTATTTATACTTTAGGAAGCAAGTTTATAGAATTTTTATCTTAAAATGATGGTATAAACTTTCACTTGACAAAATAATTTCTCCTCCAAAGCGGGTGTGAAACTAATTTTTGTATTAAATTATGGCAATTATAGCAGTTCCAAAGGAAATTAAGGATCACGAATACCGTGTTGGTTTGACTCCTGCCGGTGTAAATGAACTTACAAGAATTGGTCATACAGTTTATATTGAAACAAATGCAGGTGCAAGAATAGGATTTTCTGATGAACAATACACAAATGCAGGTGCAAGAATTGCAAGAAATATTGAAGAAATTTATTCAGTTGGTGAAATTATTTTTAAGGTTAAAGAGCCTCAAACCAAAGAATACAAAATGTTAAAGCAAGGGCAAACGATATTTTCTTTTTTGCATTTAGCTCCAGATCCTACTCAAACTAAAGGTCTGGTGGAATCGGGTTGTAATGCGATTGCATTTGAAACTGTTACTGCTAACGATAACTCTCTTCCAATTTTGGTGCCGATGTCAATTGTTGCAGGAAGGCTTTCAATTCAAAAAGCCGCGACATATTTGGAAATTGCAAATGGTGGTTCGGGAATTCTACTTAGCGGAGTTCCATCAACAGAAAAAGCAACGGTAACAATTATTGGTGGTGGAATTGCTGGTTATAATGCCGCTTTGATGGCTGTTGGTGCAGGTGCGAATGTGATTATTTTGGAAAAATCCCTTAAAAGATTAAGCCAACTTGAGGAAATTTTTGGACATAGAGTGAATTTGCTTCACTCAAATGGTGATAATCTTGCAAATGCTGTTGCAAAGAGTGATGTTGTGATTGGATCTGTTTTAATTCCGGGGGCTTCTGCGCCAAAAATTGTTACAAAAGATATGGTAAAATCGATGCGTCAAGGTTCTGTTATTGCAGATATTGCCATTGACCAAGGTGGATGTTTTGAGACATCAAAACCTACAAGTCATTCTAACCCTGTGTACATGGAATGCGGCGTCACACATTATTGTGTAACAAATATGCCGGGTGCAGTTTCAAGAACATCAACAATTGCATTACAAGCGGCGTCACTTCCATTCTTGATTGAACTGGCAAATAAAGGTGTGAAAAAATGTATTGCAGAAAACATACATATAAAAAATGGCTTAAATGTTGCAAATGGAAAAGTAACATGCAAGGAAGTTGCAGATGCTCTTGGGTACAGTTTTGTTGAGCCTCTTGCAGCAATTTAGTGTTGCTAATGTGCTAAATATGTGTTGTTTTACCGTCAAAACAACACCATTTTGTATACAAAATGTGCACAAAATACCACAAATTTTGTACCAGTTTTGTGTGTTTTTGTATACTGATTGATTATTTTTTAAAAAAAAATCCTTGCAAATTAAGTTTTATATATATACAAGGTGTGGTGCGAATTGCGTCGGTAGGTTGTGTTAAAATATTAACTGGTAATCTTCCGAATGGAATTTTCAGTTAATATTTTTTATTTATTTAAACACATATGGTACAATTTTCAGACCTAAACCTACCTGTATTTCTTACAGAAAAATTAGCTCAAATGGGTTATAAAAAGCCGACAGAAATACAGGAAAAATCCATTCCTGTCGTTCTTAATGGTAAAGATATCCTTGCATCTTCACAAACTGGTAGTGGAAAAACCGGAGCTTTTGTTATACCGATTATCACAAAAATCATCAACAATCCTGACTCTGCCGCACTAATTTTAGTGCCAACCCGTGAACTTGCATTACAAATTAAAGAGGTAATTCACGAAATGCGTTGTAACGAAAGAATACATACTGCATTAATTTTTGGTGGTACCGCAATTGATGCACAGATATTTGCATTAAAGAAAAACCCTAAAATTGTTATAGCAACACCGGGAAGATTACAGGTTCATCTTCAAAGAAAAACAGCAAATCTTGCAAAATTTGACATTCTTGTTCTTGATGAATTTGACAGAATGCTTGACATGGGTTTCCGAGATGATATCTCAAATATTGTGCGTCATCTTCCACAAAACAGACAAACACTTATGTTTTCTGCAACAAAGCGTGCAAGCATTATAAACCATGCAAAGCTTTATTTAAAAGATTTTGTTGAAGTTAATATTGAGCAACCAAAAGAAACTCATGAAAATATCCAACAAAAATTTATCGAATTAAGAGAAGAAGAAAAATATCCGCATCTTATTAAGGAAATTTCAGAAAGAGAGGGTTCAATTATTATATTCGTGAACATGAAACGAGTTGCGGACGATCTTTGTGCATGGCTAAGAAAAGATGGAATTGAAGCACAGGCAGTTCATGGAGATCTTCGTCAAAGACAAAGAGAAAACACCGTTAAACGCTTTAGAGATGAAAAATTCCAAGTTCTTATTGCAACAGATGTTGTTGCAAGAGGTATTGATATTCCTCACATAAAACATGTTGTGAACTACGATACCCCTCGTACATTTGAAGATTATACTCATAGGATTGGAAGAACAGGAAGAGGTGGGGCAGACGGATATTCAATCTGTTTTGTTACAAGAAGTGAGAAATCTTTTTATAATAACATTTTAAAACAGATTAACTCAGATGATTCTGAACCGGTGTATAATCAAAGAAGAGGTGTGCATGGTGGTCGCCCAAGTTCGAGTAGAAATGATCGCAGAAGCTCTACACCAAGAAGAGAGTATTCAAAAGACGGTAACCGTGAAAGACCTCAAGGTAAACCTTTTGGAAGAAATAGAAATGATAATTCTTTTGGTGCTGAAGGAAACTCTGACAGAAGAAACTCAGGCTCTACATTTAAAAAAGATGAAAGAGGAAACTCTGAAAGAAAGGAATACACACCAAGAAGTGGTGGTTATAAAAGTGGAAATGAAAGACCTACCAGTAATTTTGGTGATAGAAGAAAAAAGTGGTAACAATTCAAGATAAAATAAAATTTGACATTTATCATTTTTATAGCTATATTCGCCAAAGGTAGTTGTTTAGTATGATTGATTTTCTTTTTCAGTTTGGTGCAGCAGGTTTTGTTCTGTTTTGTTGTGGACTAGTTGTTAGTATTATCACAATGGAACGTGTGTATTTTCTTTTCATTGTTCATTCGCAATGGAAGAATGATATATTCCTTGCTTCACTTTTACAAATTTTAGAAGAAGAAAAAACAAAACCTATTAACATTAGAGAAGCACACATTACTCAAGAAATTGAGAGAATTGACAAGATTCTTTCAAAAGGTCTTGTTGTAATAAGATTTATCAGTGTTGCTGCACCAATGCTTGGTTTATTTGGAACAATTCTTGGTATGATTTCAATTTTTGGTTCAATTGCAGAATCAAATCAAACCGTTACACCAGCCCTTGTTTCAGGTGGATTAAAGGAAGCACTTTATGCAACTGCAATGGGTATTTCAATTGCAGTTCCTTCGGTTGGGATAAATATATTCCTTCACCATAATATATCATCAAGGGTTCAGAAGTATATATACATACTGAATATGGAAAATATAAAAATTGATTATCATCACAATGATTAAACTTCCACAGAAAAAGTCTCATTTAGCAGAGGAAATTTTTATTGATGTTACTCCTCTTGTTGATGTAATGCTGATTTTACTTTTATTCTTTCTTTTAATGGTAAATGTTTCGCAACAGGCGTATCCTGTAAAATTGCCGGAATCTGACCCATCTTTCCACAAACAAATTAACGATGAAACTCCTATTAAAGTTACACTTTTTGAAGACGGGACATTTGCAATCGGTAAAACAAAATATACTAACATTAAATCTGTGAAATCTGAAATCGCATTTGCTATAAGGCAAAAGCCTATGCAGAAAATTATTGTTATTCCGGATTCACATTCAAAATCCGGTACATTGATTTCTTTATTGACATTCTTTGAGGGAAATAACATTAAAAATGTAGATATTCTAATTGAAAATGGAAAGTAGCATAATTTGTGGAAAGCATGCAGTTTTACTTGTATGTAATAACAGAAATTCTGATGTTTTACGAGTGCTGATTGCAGATGAAAAAAACATTAATCTTTTTCCTAAAAATTTGTGGAATAAAATTGAAGTTCATCATTCTAGCATTCTTTCAAAGATATCCTCAAACAGCAATGGTTTTGTTTGTTATGCCAAACCTTTAAAGCAAATTGATGAACATGACCTTCTTACAATGAAAAATATTATTGCACTTGATTGTGTACAAGATGTCGGTAATATTGGTGCAATTCTTCGTAGTGCGGCAGCGTTTGGAGTTGAAGCCGTGATATACACAGGTGATAAAATGCCAAATATTATAGAAAACCAAACAGTAGCAAAATTATCTTCCGGTGGTATTGAACTTATAAAAATGTGTCAAGTTACCAACCTACACAGAACATTACAAAACTTACAAAAAGAAAATTTTTGGATTATCGGTACAGATGCAAACGGTGAAGATGTTTCTCAAATTAGTCAACAATATAAAAATTCAAAAAAAATCGTGGTTTTTGGTAATGAAGAAAATGGTATAAAGCCAAGTATTCGTAAAACTTGCGATGTCTTTGCATCAATTAAAATTAATGCACAAATTGGTAGCTTAAATGTTTCAGCTGCTGCAGCTATTGTTATGTG
>JAURNI010000032.1 GCA_030830305.1 Alphaproteobacteria bacterium
GGTGTTGGCCTGGATCCCGAAAGTGAACTTGCATATCAATTAACCCTGCAGAAAGTACATGCCCTTTGCAGTCAATTACTTCTTCATTTCCTTTGTAAAGCCCTTCGTTAATTGCGGAAATTTTCTCTCCTTCAATAATTAAATGCCCAAGGAAGTCTTTTTTAGTTTTGTCGCACACTATTCGTGCGTTGTTTAGGATTGTTTTCATAATATTGCATTTCTAATGTTATCCGTTTGATTAATTAAATATTCTACATTCTCCTTTGTTGGTTCGTCAACTTTATTATGACCACATTCGTTTCGCAATTGCCCCAATCGAGTTAACTGAGTTGATTGCGATTGTGTAATATATTTATTCTCATCGTACAATGTCTGTCTGTAATTTTCAATTGATGGATGTTTTTCTTTTATTGCAAAACCTTTTGCATTGCAAATACTTTTTAAATGCTGCTCCAAAACCACTCCTGCAACAACGCCGGCGGCTCTATAATATTTATGTGTCAACAGGTATTGTGCTTGGTCTAATGCGTCATTGAATAAATCTGCTTGTGCTAAGTGTTTTATATCAAACAAACTGCTGGTAAAACGGCGTTTTACACCTTCCAAAATAGATGTTTGCTGTCTGAGTTTTGCCACAAAGTTCACAAAAGTAAGATAGTACGAACTACCATCGGTTAATTGACTATGGAGGTCATTAAAACTTGGCATCATATAATCTGCAACCTGTTTAATAAAAACCACTGCTTGTGTGTATAATGTGTAATATTTTTCATCAAATATTTCTTGATTGAAGTAGTTTTGATATGATAATACTTCGGTATAACCAAATGACATACGACTACGATACCTTACATTGATTGCAGGGGTTTCCATCAATGCTTGCCACTCATCAATTAAGCGGTCAATATCCTTTTCAATGTCCGTTAAGTTTGTTTTCATTAATTTTAATGTACTTAAATAAGTAAGTAAATCACCTCACCAAAAAATCAACAATTTTTATTGATTTTACAGTAATGCAATTTACAGTCGCATAAAATATTGTGGTAGAATGTCTAAAAAGTTAAAATACGCAGTTGTTGCAGTGGTTGTGGTTTCGTTTATGTTTTTTGGAATATACAGCACAATTGCTTCCCGTAAAGCTTTTGTTGCAAAAGTTGACGGTATAAAAATTACAACGCAAGAATTCAATAAATACATTTCAAACCGTAAACAGCAAATTTTTACGAATGTTCAAGGAGACGAAGCACGTTATAACCAGGCTCTTGCATTTGTAGAAAACCCACAATTTCAGCAATTTGCACTAAATGAGATGATTAACACCCTTGTAATAAGTAAATTTTTAAAAGAAAATGATTTAAATGTAAATGTTGAAACAATTGCACAGCACATAAAAACCCTAGCGACATTTCAAAGAGACGGTAAATTTGATGCAGAGTATTTTAAGCAATATTTAAAATATATGGGGGTAAGTGAGTATGATTTCCTAAAAAACCTCATTCCAGAACTTGAACAGAACATTTTTGGTAGCTTACTTGCTCCGTTGCAAATTCAAAGTGATGTTTTAGTGGAAGAGTATGCAAAATCTTTAAAAAGAGCCAGAGACATAGATATTCTAACGATTGCAAAACCAACAAATATAACCTTTACCGAAGATGAACTCCAAACTTTTTATGAAAAACATAAAACGGCTTTTGTTCAAAAACCACAACATTTTGTAACAATTTCTTATGTTGATGATTATATCAACCGTAATTTTAATATTTTTACATCAACACCGGAAATGATTGCAAAGTACTATAATGAAGAGTATGTGGGTAGAGTTATGAAATTTTATTATGTTAAATTTAATAACGAAGCAGAGGCAAACAAAGTTTATGAAATTGTAAAAAAACAAGGAATATCTTTACAATCTATTGTAGAAACAATGTTAAAACAACCTTTACATTATATTTCTCACAGTGAGATTACTTCATCAAATATAATTGATGACCCGGTTATTCTTAATGAAATTAAAGATTTAAAAATTGGTAATATTACACCGGTTATAAAAAATAACGATACATTTTTACTTGCACAGGTACTTGATATTCAGGAAAATGAATTTTTGGATAGCAAAAATTCTCAAAGTATTAATCAAGAAATTATAACAAAGCGAAAGTGTCATAATGTAAATGTGTATGTAGAAAAAATCAAACAGGAGCTCCAAGCAGGGGCATCGTTTGAGTCTGTGGCACTAAAGTATGGTTTCCCAATTAGTAAACAAGTAGTAATTGATGAAACTAATGGAGATGTTCGTGATGCATATACAAATTTAGAAACTAAAATTTCTCCAGTTTTATTGGAACATGTTATTAAAACCAACGATACATCTTACGGTTATGTTGTAAATATTGATAACAAAAATTGTTCTTATGTTATTTATAAACAGAATAGAATTGAGCCCGAAAGAATTAAAACATTGCCTGAAATTCGTGGTACCGTGATTTCTCTATTTAAAAAAGAAAAAGAAAAAGAAATGATGATAACCAGTGCTAAGAGTATTATTGGCCAAATACAGTCATTAAATACCAATCCTCGTGATTATTCTTCCCAAGGAAGCTTTACTTCAAAGTTGTTTTATGTTTCGCAAAATCCACGTAGTGAAATTTTTAAACATAATGTTGGGTCTGTGTTTTTAATGCATGAAGGTGATTTTGTACAGGTTATCAAAATTAATAAGGAAATTCCGTATACAGGAGTAGTTTCTAAAGAAGAAGTTAGCGTGCAAGAAAAATATGTGCAAGATGCATATTATAATGCTTTCTTAAGAAGTTTTATCGGGAGTCTTTATAAAAGGTATAAAGTTGAAACTAAAGAAATATAAATAACGTAAGTAATTCAAAAATCTTGAAATAACAATGAGTGGTGACCCCTACGGGAATCGAACCCGTATTTGCACCGTGAAAGGGTGCCGTCCTAACCGTTAGACGAAGGGGCCTTTAAGGAGGCAAGTTAAAGCAACCTGCCTTAGAAAAAACAATAATTAAAAATGTCAAGTATTTTTCTTAATTTTAAGTATAATTTTCTATTTAAATATGAAACTATACAAAAACTAAAAAGTATGTATGGAAAATTTTTTCAAAAAATTTGGAAAAAATCCAGAACCACAATTTTATTATGGTTCTGGAAGGTATTGAGAATTTGATTGTCTTATAGTGAATGTAAAGTTTGATTACTCTCCCATAACTTTTTCTTTAGTATAATGAGCACCATCTTTTATTTTGTCTGCGGTATATTTTACACCATCTTTAACATCTTTTTTTATTTCCTTCATTTCTCCCTTTACTTTTTGTCCCATGGTTTCCTTAGTTTGTTTCAATTCTTCTTTTGTTACAAAACCGTCTTTGTTAATATCAGATTTACTGAACATTTCGTCTGTTGTAGGTTTTTTTGCTTTCATTTCTTTTTCCATGTATTCATGAAATGCCATGTGTTCATTTTTGTCTAGCTTTCCATCTTTGGTAAGATCTGCTTTAACGAAAGCTTCATCACTAATTTTCATCATTTCTTTATGATGTTCATGGTTATGAGCAAATACTATATTTGAAGAAATAAAACCTAATGTTGACACTGTTACAAGAATATTTTTCATATACTGAATAATTAATTGATAAGTTAAAATGCATCTACTATTCCCGTTTGTCAAGAAATAAAAGTTTTTAAAAATACTTGACAAATTTACATAGGTATTATATACAATGTATAACTATATAATAAATATATGGCTTATACAACTAGCGTAGTTGAAAGATTTAAAGCTTCAACAGAATTAACAAACAAAGATGTTGGATCTCTTGATAAAAACGATGTTAATGTTGGAACTGGTGTAGTTGGCGCACCATCTTGTGGTGATGTAATGAAGTTTCAGATTAAAGTTTCTAAAGACGGTAAAATTGAAGAGGCAAAATTTAAGACTTTTGGTTGTGGTTCAGCAATTGCTTCTTCAGCACTGGCAGTTGAGTGGGTAAAAGGTAAAACACTTGATGAAGCACGTACGATTAAAAATTCCGATATTGCCAATCATCTTTCATTACCTCCTGTAAAAATTCATTGCTCTGTTTTAGCCGAAGGTGCAATTAAAGCTGCAATTGAGGATTATAAAGCAAAACAATCGGGTAAATCATCTGGTTTTTTAGTTGATGTCAATGCAACGCACGAATATAAGGAGAAAAAAGCTTCAGATGATGTATCATCTAGTAACGAAGACAATCTTTACAAAGAGGAAAATGAGTAAAAAATTATCACTCGTTTAACAATCTGTCAATTTCACTTATCAAGTTCTTCTTGCTTAATTTTTCGAATTTTTCTCCATTAATAAACACTGTTGGTGTTCCTCTAATGGACAGTACCTTGCTATATTCAAAAGCTTGTTTTGCTAATTTGTCTTCGTTGAAATTTTGTACACAAAGTTTATTAATTCCTTTCATTTTTAATAAGTCTTCTTCGTACTCATTTCTTGTAAGTAATTTTTCCTGATTTTTATAAATTTCCTTTACCGTTTCAAGTTTATTCATAGAACAATTGGTAGTTTTCGTTGCAAAAAGAGCGCGTTTATCTAATGGAAATTCTTTATGTACGAAAAAGATTTTATTAGTTTTGATGTAATTTTCTTCTAAAATTGGGAAAATTTCAGAATAAAATCTTGCGCAGTGTATGCATGAGTATGAATCAAATACTACAATCTTGATTTTTGCGTCTTTATTACCTAAAAACAATTCTCCATTGATAGGTTTAAGCAACTCTTCCTTTGAGCGAAACTCAATGTTGTTGTTAAGAGTAAAATCAAGATTTGATTTTCCAAGCACAAAAAACGGAAAAAGTAAGAAAATGTAGAAAAAATTCATACCCACTGTAGAAATTAGCGTTGAGTTAATAAATGAGCAATATCTTGACCGGTTTCTTGATCAACTGTTTTCATACTGAGTTTAATACGGCTACCATCGTCGTGCAACACTTTTACATAAACTGAATTTCCTTCTGTTACAACATCTGAAACAGCGCCGACGCGGCTATCGCATAACTCACTAATGTGCACCATTCCGGTTTTGCCATAGAAAAACTCAACAATTGCTCCGTGTTCAATAATTTTTACAACTTTTCCTTTATGGATTGAGCCAGTTTCAACATCAAAGGCATGGCGTCCAATCATTTCGTACGCTTTATCAATTGCTGTTTGAGAATTTGAGAAAATTGAAACGATGCCATCGTCCGAAATTTCAACAGTTGCACCAGATGTTGCACAAATATCTTTAATGACACTTCCACCTTGACCTATTACAGCACGAATTTTATCCTTCTTAATTGGGAAAGATTTTATTTTTGGAGCAGTTTCGGCAACAGTTTTTGATGGATCGGAAATAATAGCATTCATTTTTTCTAAAATGAATAACCTTCCGCCCTCTGCTTGTTTAATTGCTTCACGAAGAATATCAACCGTGATACCGAGAATTTTGATGTCCATTTGTAGTGCAGTTAAACCTTTTTTTGTGCCGGCAACTTTAAAGTCCATATCTCCAAGGTGGTCTTCGTCTCCCATAATATCTGAAAGAACGGCATAATTATTTCCTTCCTTAACAAGACCCATTGCAATACCGGAAACAGCTCCTTTGGTTGGTACACCTCCGGCCATCAATGCTAAACTTGTTGCACAAACGGTTGCCATTGAAGAAGAGCCATTTGACTCCAGAATTTCCGAAACAACTCTTTTTGTGTATGGGAATGATTTTTTTTCAGGTAAAATATTAACAATTGCTTTTCTTGCAAGGTTACCGTGTCCAATTTCTCTTCTGCCAGGGCCAGCCATGCGTGATACCTCTCCTACAGAAAATCCCGGAAAGTTATAATGAAGCATAAAGTCGTCTTTGGAAAATGATGCAATGGAATCAAGCATTTGTTCATCGGTTGAGCTGCCAAGTGTTAGAACTGCAAGAGCTTGTGTTTCACCTCTTGTAAATAACGCCGAACCATGTGTTAGTGTTAATGGGTTTAACTCAATTTCAATTTGACGAATTTCATCAAGTTTTCTTCCATCAATTCTAACTTTTTCATTAAGAATTCTTCCACGAACAAATTCTTTTTCAATCTTATGAAATGATTCCATAATTGCAATTTTTTCTTCTTCAGTTGTTTCGGTTTTGATAAACTCTGCTTTAAGTTTGTCAGATGCATTTGCAAGTGCTGAAGTTCTTTCCTGTTTTGCTTTAATTGCAAATGCAGATTTAATATCATCAATGATGAAGCTTTTAATTTTTTCATAAGTTTCGGTGTTTTTTTGTCTGCTGACAGAAAACCTTTCTTTTTGAATTAAGGAAGCAAATTTTTCAATAAAATTCGTTAATTCACTAACTGCATTCAAGCTATATTCAATTGATTTGATTACTTGTTGTTCAGGAAGTTCCTTAATTTCAGATTCAACCATTAAAATTGAGTTTTGTGTACCTGCAACGAATACATCAAGTTGTTCGTTTTCAGGAGTGTTTGGTGTATTATTGATATAAAATTCTCCATTTTTTAAACCAACTCTAACACCGGCAATTGTTTCATTTACTGGCGCACCTGAGATTTTTAATGCAGCCATTGCACCAACTAATGCAGGAATGTCCGTTGCAGATGTGTCGTCGTAAGACATCACTGTGCAGATAACTTGTATTTCGTTGTTGAAGTTTTCGTCAAAAATTGGACGAATTGAGCGGTCAATTAAACGCGAAAGTAGAACTTCTCTGTCTGAAGGTTTGGATTCTCTTTTAAGAAATCCACCGGGAATTTTACCGTTTGCATAGTATTTTTCTTGGTAAACTACTGTTAAAGGAAGGAAATCACATGTTGAGTTTTTGTCTTTTTTATAACATACTGTACATAAAACTTGTGTTTTCCCAAATGTTACCATTACAGCACCGTCTGCTTGTCTTGCTAGTTTTCCCGTTTCTAATGTTATTTCCTTACCGTGGAAGTTTATTGTTTGTTTTGTAATATTGAACATAATTTATTATTTTTACTTTAATTTGCGTTAAGATAATACACGAGTTTTTAAATGCAAGAACATTTATTTTTGCCTGACAGAGAGTGGTAAAAGTATGTATAGAATATGCAAATACACACAAAATATGTGTAAAAAAGTAAAGTAGTATAATGTGTGTATAAAATATGCAATTTTACACTTCTTTACATTAAGAACTTAAGATATGTACATGAAAATGAAATACTTCCTGTCCAGATTCTTCACCGTTATTAGTTTGAAGTTTAAAATGTGTTAATTTTAATACATCATTTGCAACAAAATTTACCTTTTGAAAGAATATTATAATTTCTTTTTCCGATGCATTTTGTGTAAAATCCGTAAAATTTATATACTCTTTTTTTGGAATAACAAGTGCGTGAATTTTGGTTTTTGGTTTGATATCGTAAAAAGCAAGAATGTTGCTATCTTCATAAATTTTCTTACATGGTATGTCTCCGTTGATAATTTTGTAAAAAATATTATTTTTATTGTACAACATTTTTTATTGTGTAATAGTTTCAGTGTAAGATTTTGGTGTAATGATTTTAGAATGATTCAAGATTTCCGTGTACAAAATATTATGATTTTTACAATATTCAATTGCAGATTGTTTTGTGCAAAATGTTAAAACTTGTTGCTTGATTGTTGAGTTTGCACCAGGCCACCTTGCAGGTTGATACTGAAAATATATTTTTTCTTGTGCAATTGGCCTTACAACCCATGTTTCACTTTTTGCAACACCGCTCTGCATTGCTGATTTTTCGAGTTTATAAAGAATTGCTTTCATGGTTTATAGAAATTCAATTTTGTCTTCCGTAATAATGACATTAGAGTCAATATATTTGTATTCTTTAATATATTCCTCCTGTAAGTCAAGAATTTTCTGATGGTTTTGATACTTCGTAAATTCAAGAGTAAGGTTTGCCGATTTTACTCTTTCATTTTCAATTTCCTTTAAAACAACTTTATTTTCCTCAAGAAGACTAAAGTATGTGTCTTTGTATGCAAGTAATAAAATAAACAATATTGGAGTTAACACAAAACTTCCTCCTGTAATAAAAACCAAAGCTTCTTTGTATCGCTTTTTTTTAAAAAATTGTTTAATTATTTGCATATTATTTTTTAACTTTCTTTTTGCCGAATAATCCTTTTTTTACAACAGGAGGCTCGTACAATGTTTCATTAAAAACACACACGATATCCGATCCATTCCTTAATGTAAATCTTGGTGAAATTGCTTCAACAACCAAATAACTTCCTATCATACGAAAGTTGACAAGAGATTCATAATTGTTTGAGTCTACCAGAAATATTGCAGGTAGTACACCGCCTTTTTCTCTAAATTCAAAATATGTAAATTCACCGTCATCAAAAATTTTAACAGGGTAAAGACCATCATGACCTGTAATTGTGTAATTAAAATTATACTTTTCTGGTTCCAGATCTATATTTGGTAACAGAGATCTTGAGTATCTTCTAATGGTTTTTTGCTCCTCTTCTGTTGGGTATGTAAATTGGTAATAAAATGTATAGTCATCATCAAAGCTGTTTTCCGGTTCCTTTGCATACATTTCAAAAAAGTATATGCGTTTATTTGTCATTACTGTTAATTGAGTACTTGCATTTGATGCAACCGGTTGTAAAAACAATTTGTTTTTTTGCGGTAATAGCTGCCATGCATCATCTTTGGGGTTTGTTACAGAAGAAACGACTTCATCTTCTTCAAATTCAATGTATGTTGTGTTATCATAAAGTGCTATTATTTCATAAACACCATTTTCCATAAACGGGAATACTTTAAATCTGGAATCATGTCCGAGCGTTCTTGCCTTAATTACTTTTTTACGAACATCTTGCTTTGCAGGTTTTTTGTATATTCCAAGGTCTGACTGTACATTTGCACCGGAAATATGTGAGAATAAAAACAGGAATGCTAGTAGTTTAAAGAAAAGTAATAGCATGACTTCATTAAATAACAATTGACTTTATTAAAACAGTTTTTTACTAAAATCAAGATTTATTAACCAACACGCATGATGCAAAAGTTCCATAAAATTTTTGAAAAATTTAAGCAATCAAGCAAAACTTCACAAGAATTTAAAATGAACCTTTTTAATAATTTTTTCGGAGATATTGACAAATCATTTCAGAATGAAGAACATATTGAGTTTACATCTAGTTTTTGTTTTGACAGCCTATTGAATTATAAAAATACTGAAAAATTCAATCTTCTTAATAAAAAATTCAAGAGTGAGACCGTGGCTTACTGCATTATTATGAAAGATCGTCCATTCATTACAGATTCTATCTTGAGTTGGATAAAATCCGAGTCTTTGTATCCATCAATCTTTATTCATCCGAATTTCTTTTTTAATCATAACACACTGGAGTCTTCGTCAAATTACAAAGAAGGTTTTCAGAGGTATTCCATTGTATATTTCGAAATATCAGAGCCCTTAACCATTGAGCAAGAAAATTCCCTAAAAGAAATTCTTGAAGAAGTATACCTTGCTACTGAAAATTATGCGAAAATGAAACAATGGCTTTTAAAGCATGGAGATGCGAATCACAAGGATGCGGAAGTCAATGAATTCATTAAATGGATGTGTGACGAAGCATTTGTTATGCTTGGTATTGCTACGGAAGATATAAAAATGGGTGTCTGTGCTTTGGAGAAATATCAAAGATATACAGTTCCACAACCAAAGTGGTTATTTTCAGATGTTGTTATAACAAAATCCCTAATGATTTCATCGGTTCATAGAAGAGATCCGGTTGATATTGTTCTAATAAAACACGGTAATTCAACAATTCGTGTTTATGGTATTTTTACTACACATTCATATAGGTGTAAACTTCTTGATATTCCAATCGTTCGAACGAAAGTTCAAGAAATTACAAAGTATGCAGACTTCCAAGATGTTAACTATAATAGAAAGGAGCTTTTCTCTTTCTTAGAAAACCTTCCAAGAGAGGAGCTTTTCTCAACATCAACGGAATTTCTTTCTGACGTTTCAATTAAATATATTGAATCAATGACTCGTGGGCGCACATTTGTATATGGTCGTCAGTCTACTGTTTTTCCATTAATTACATTTGCAGTTTTTACTCCGCATACAAAATTTACAATCACACTCTTTAAAAAAGTAACAACTATACTAAGAGAGTACTTCAAAAAAGAAGATATTACAAGAACATTTTCTAATACTCATTCAATTGGCAGAGTTGTAATGAGCTTTTTTGTAAACACGGAAGGTAGTTTGATGACTGACAAACAAATGCAGGAATTAGATGATAAAATTATTGAAGTATGTGAAAACTCTGAAGATGGTTTATTTGAAGAGTTAAAAGCATATTCAAGTTTAAAACCAAGTAAAATAATGAAAAAGTACGAAGGAGCGTTAAATCCTGGGTATGTTGCTGCACATAATTCAAAAGAAATTGCTAGAGATATTTTTCATATGGAACAATTAATAGATGAAAAGCCTTGTATTGTTTTTGTTGTTTCGCATGTTGACAACGATATATCTTTAAAAATTTATGCTAAAATACAGAATAGTCTTCATAAAATTGTTAGTATTTTGGAGCAATTTGGTATTATTGTATTTAGTGAAAATCCTTTTGCTATTAACAATGAAAATGTTAGTGCATTTGTTCATGATATTTCAGGTACTCTTAAAGTTAAAACAACAATTAACCTTGCAGATGATGCGGAATTTACCAATACTTTTGAATGTACTCTTGAAAAAGCATTAATGGATCAAATTCCTCATACAACACTAAATAGACTTGCAATAACTTCTCAAACAAAAGCAAGAGATATTTACCTTGTAAGAACATATGTTAAATATTTAACTCAAATGCAATTTCAGTTTCAAGAAGAAATTGTACATGATGTATTGGTAAAATACCCAAATATGTTTCAAAAAATTCTTAAGTATTTCTATGTTAAATTTGATCCAAGTCTTATTACGGACCGCAATGATGCAATAAAAAAAATTGATGAAGAAATATCGGAATTATATTCTCAAATTATAGATATTACCGACGATACAGTTGTGAGGCAGATATATAAGTTAATGCAGGCAACGGTTCGAACAAACTTTTTCCTAAATAAGGAATATGTTTCACTTAAATTTGATTGTAAAAGTGTTCCTTTTCTTCCAAAACCAGTTCCATTTCGTGAAATCTTTGTTTACTCAATTAACTTTGAAGCAGTACATCTGCGTTTTGGAAAGGTTGCAAGAGGCGGTCTTAGATGGAGTGACCGTCCTAATGACTTTAGAACGGAAATTCTTGGACTTGTTAAGGCACAAAATACAAAAAATGCCGTTATTGTGCCTGTTGGTTCAAAGGGTGGTTTTGTTATTACAAAAGATGTATCAAATCTATCAAGAGATGAATACCTTAAATTTGGACAGGAATGTTATAAAAGTTTTCTTTCAGGTTGTTTAGATTTATGTGATAACATTATTCAAGGTAAAGTAAAGACTCATGAAGGTATTGTAAAATGGGAAGATGAAGATCCTTATTTTGTTGTTGCAGCAGATAAAGGCACCGCAACATTTTCCGATATTGCAAACTCTATTTCAGCAAAATACAATTTCTGGCTTGGTGATGCATTTGCTTCTGGAGGTTCAAACGGATATGATCACAAGAAAATGGGTATTACAGCAAAGGGTGGTTGGATTGCAGTGCGAAGACACATGATGGAAATTGGGTATGATATTCAAACTCAAGATTTTACCTGTATTGGAATAGGAGATATGTCCGGTGATGTTTTTGGGAACGGTATGCTTCTTTCAAAACACACCTGTTTAATTGCGGCGTTTAACCATATGCATATTTTTATTGATCCAAACCCTGATGCAGAAAAATCTTTTGCTGAAAGAAAGAGATTATTTGATCTTCCTCGTTCAACTTGGGCAAATTACGATAAAAACCTTCTCTCGAAAGGTGGAATGATTTATGAGCGTTCTGCAAAAGTTTGCAAGTTAACATCTGAGATTAAAGAAAGATTTGAAATTACACAAGATGAAATCTCGCCAAATGAGTTAATTGTTTTTATTTTAAAGGCAAAATGTGATTTATTATGGAATGGTGGTATTGGTACTTATGTAAAAGCAATAGATGAAAAGCACGCCGATGTTGGAGACAAGGGCAACAATGCAATTCGTATTAATGGTGGAGATTTGAGATGTAAAGTTGTAGGTGAGGGTGGAAATCTTGGATTTACACAAAAGGGGCGAATTGAGTATGCCCAAAACGGTGGAAAAATTAATACAGACGCAATGGATAACTCTGCCGGTGTGAATTGTTCCGATGTTGAGGTAAACATAAAAATTGTATTAAATAAACTTGTTGATGAAGGAACTGTTTCCTTACAGCAGCGAAATATTCTTCTTGAAGAAATGACTCTGGAGGTTGAAAGACTTGTACTTCGTAATAACTACTTACAAACTCAAGCAATTACTTTGACATCTTATAATCAGAGTATTAAAATTGATAGCCAAGAGACTCTTATGAAGAAGCTTGAAGTTCATGCCAACTTGGATAGGGAAAACGAGCTACTTCCAACAACTGGAGAGATGCAATCACGGAAAACACAACAAAATTATTTAACAAGACCGGAATTGTGTGTTTTATTTGCTTATAGCAAGATATACCTATATCAAGAATTGTTAAAAAGTTCTCTTATTGAGGAAAAATACTTTGAAAACGATCTATTAAATTATTTCCCTCAACAGATGCAGGAGAAATATAAGGGTGATATTCTGAATCATAAACTTGCAAGAGAAATTATAGCAACATCCGTTAATAATTCTGTGATAAATCGTGTTGGAATCACATTTGTCAATAATCTTATGGACGATCTTCAGTGTAAATCTTGCGATGTTGTTCGTGCATATATTGTTGTTCGCGAAATCTTTAATTTAAGAGAAATTTGGCAGTTAATTGAATATTTAGATTTTAAAGTGAATTATTATATTCAAACTGAATTATTTGCAAATCTTAATCAGTTTTTATACAAATCTATTCGTTTACTTTTAAACAAAAGTTTTACTAAACTACAAGTTACCGAGATGATTGAAAACATAATGCCTTGTGTCAAAATTGCTCAAGATTTTATTTCCACTAACTCTAGTTTAACAGATGTAAAATCAAAAGAAGATGGATTGACTGCAAAAGGTATTCCAGGTGATGTTGCTTTTGAAATTGCTAAAGTTATGGAAGTAATGCAACTATTCCAATTAATTCTTGGTAATGATAACGATCAGTCTTTGGCAAAATACTTAAAATTATATTATCAGTTAACCGATCAAACATCGTTAATAAAAATTGCTGAATTAGTGCAGGGAATATCTGCGGAAGATACACTTGAAAAAATTGCTATTCGTGAACTTGAGGAAAAGCTCTATAACAAATACTGTGCGTTGGTAATTAGGGTTTCTACAATCTCAGAAAACTATGATGAATGTATTTTAAATTGGAAGAAAGATAATCAAAAACAACTTGAGCATTTTCAAAGTTTAGTTTCTGATGTATTATGCGCTAAAAAACAAAGTTTTCCTCTTGTTTCCATGATTATTGATAAGATGGATATTTTATGACATCAAAATACTATGACTGTATAGTTATTGGTGCTGGGCATGCCGGTATTGAAGCAGCACATGTTGCGTCTTTAATGTTGGAGCATGTTGCACTGGTAACACTTTCAGAAAAAAATATCGGTCAGATGTCTTGCAACCCTTCAATTGGTGGTATTGGGAAGGGTATTATTGTGCGTGAAATTGATGCACTTGGTGGTATTATGGGTAAAATTACAGATGAATCGACAATTCATTCTAAAGTTTTAAATGAAACAAAGGGTCCGGCTGTTTGGGGGCCAAGAGCACAAACCGACCGTGAACTTTATCATAAATCTGCAACAAAAATTTTGAAAGAAAGAACAAACCTTGATATTATCATCAATTCTGTAGAAGATCTTGAGGTACAACAGGGTGAAGTAAATGCTGTTATTTTAAAAAGTGGAGAAAAGCTTCAGACAAAATCTGTTGTATTAACAACAGGAACATTTCTTTCAGGAATGATACTTCTTGGAAAAGATAGAATTCCTGCGGGAAGGGTAGGTGAGGAAGCAAGTTATGGACTTTCACAAACCTTGAAAAGATTTAACTTCGAACTTGGGCGGTTAAAAACTGGAACTCCACCGAGATTATTAAAGGATAGTATTAATTTTTTGTGTCTTGAAGCTCAACATGGAGATGTTCCGCCAAAACCGTTTTCTTACATTAACTCCAGTGTTAATATTCCACAAATTAATTGTTATATTACACACACAAATCCTGATGCACATGACATTCTATTTAAAAATCAGGAACTTTCACCAATTTACACAAAAGAAATTGAGGCAAAAGGTCCAAGATACTGCCCATCAATTGAAGATAAAACAATTCGCTTTTCAGACAATCCTGCTCATAGAATTTTTCTTGAGATTGAAGGTTTGAATTCAGATCTTGTGTATCCTGCTGGAATTTCTACTGCAATGCCACTTGTTGTGCAACAAAAATTTATTAACAAAATTAAAGGTCTTGAAAACGCAAAAATTGCACAGGCAGGTTATGCTATTGAGTACGATTATATTGATCCACGGGAACTTTTTCCAACATTGGAAACAAAAAAAATAAAAAATCTTTTCTTTGCCGGGCAAATTAATGGTACAACTGGCTATGAAGAAGCAGCAGGACAGGGCATTGTTGCTGGAATCAATGCAGCACTGAATGTTTTAGGAAAACAGCCATTCATTCTTTCAAGGACTGAAAGTTATATTGGTGTCATGATTAACGATCTCACAACCAAAGGCATTACGGAGCCATACAGAATGTTTACATCGAGGCAAGAGTATAGAATATCTGTTCGATCAGATAATGCAGACTTTCGTCTTACACCTTATGCAATAAATCTTGGTATTGCTTGTGCTAATAGAACTCAAAAATATTTTGTAAAAAAACAGGCTTTTGATAAATGTGTGTCACTTCTTAAAAGTAAGTATTATACTCCAAACGATCTTTCAAAACATAGCGTGGAGATATCAAAAGATGGTATTAAGAGAGATGGCTTAGAATTGCTTGCACACCCTTTAATTGACAAAGAGAGTATATTGAAACTTTTTCCGGAGACTATAAGTTTTAGTGCAGAGGTGATGGAATCTGTTGCAATTATGGCAAAGTATTTTCCATATTTAGAGCGACAAGAACAAGATGCTAAAATTATTCAGGAAAAAGAAAAAATTTTACTTCCACAAAGTTTAGATTTTAAAAAAATAAAATCACTTTCAAACGAAGTAATAGAAAAATTAGAAAAATTCCGTCCTCATTCACTTGCTGATGCAATAAATATTGAGGGTATTACACCTTCTGCAATTATTGCAATTTCATTGTTTTTGAAGAATTTACAAAAACATGCTTAAACAAAGATACCAAAACAAGCTGAATGAATCCGATGCAGGAAATAATCACAAACCCAAGTGCGAATGAATAATAAGTTGCAAGCACACCCATTAATACCATTAATAATACATATTTTAAACTAAAACACATTGAAACAAATGAGACGGCTGTTGCACGGGAAGAGGATTTTACATGGTCTTGAATTTGAGCGTCAACTACCATATTTTTTAGGCGGTCGCACCACCAAAGAGGAAACACCATAAAAATTGACCACTTCTGCGCAAAAATCATTCCAATAAAAGCAAGTGTCAATACCAGTATTTGAATATAATGTACTTGCTTTATGTGAATTTTTTGAACATAGCTTGCAAAAAGAAGAGTAATAATTGCTTCGAAAATTGTATTGAAGCCAAAAACTCTGGCAATTTCTTCTTTCTTCCAGCCAATTTCCATTGAAGTTACGATGGCGACATCTCCAAACACAGCATTCACTGCACCAAAGATAAACGAAAGCAAGGCTAAATATAATGCAATTTTATTGTGTAGTATAGCACTGCTTCCTTCTAAAAAAATTTCCCTAAAAGAGTGTGGTTCATCAATTTCTTTAACTCGCTTTGTTTCTTTCATTCCAAAAATGAAAATTACCAAGGAAGTAAAAATAAAAAATAAAGATACCAAAATAATTACATACCACCCATATTTTACAAGCCAAGCAGAAAGAAAAAGCGAGGCTGAAAGCCCAAGGCTGAAGGAAACATGCCACACAGCATTTGCCTGCTTGTATTTGTGTTCCATGTTGATTGCCTTGAGTTCATCGTAAACAAGGGCTTCAACTGTTCCGGAAAATAATGCAACAGCAATACCGGCAATAACCATATGCAAAACAAAAACCCAATGTGCCAATGAAAACAAAAATGGGAGATTGGAAAATATTAAAATAATAATTGCGGTAATAATGACTTTTCGGCGGGAGAATTTATCTGCAATAATAGAAGATGGAACTTCAAATAAGTTGACGGCAATCATAAATGCAACAAACACCAACGCAATACCCATTGGGGTTTGATTGCTTTCCAGCATAAAAGCAGAAAACATTCCAATAATGGGAGATGCCATCGCAAAAAACCGAAACAAGAACAGAGTGATAACTATTCTAAGCATATAAAAAATAATGATGGATTATATTTGAAAGTGAGAAAAACCAAATAGCAATATTATTGTTAATAATTCTTGCAAATTTGATTTAAATCAATAAATATTTTGATAAATAAATATAAGAAAAAATGAACTGTATTAGAATACAAACTCTTTTAAAGCGTGAATGCATGCGTTTTTTTCGTGTATATAATCAAACAATACTATCACCTGTAATTAATGCTTTAATTTTCTATCTTATTTTTACAGTTGCGTTTGCCGGGCGTGCTAAAGGTTTTGATGGTGTTTCGTATAATCTTGTTGTTGGTACTGGTTTAATTGCAATGTCTATTTTACAAGCATCTTATTACAACACACAGAGTACAATTTCTATTGCAAAAATGCTTGGTTTTATAAAAGACTACACAATTGCACCATTAAAAACAAGTGAAATTTTTATTGCTATGATAATGGCTTCTATAATTCGTGCATTTTGTGTTGGTATTATAACACTTGTAACGCTGCTGTTTTTTGTAAAATTTCCAGTGCATAATATTTACATATTGTTTTATTATATAACTGCTGGTATAATTTTATTTGCCTCAATTGGTGTAATTGTTGGATTTATTTCTCCGGATTTTGATAAAGCTCATGCTTATACTTCGTATATTGTTACACCGCTTACAATGCTTTCAGGAACATTTTATTCTGCAAATTCATTGCCTGACCCATGGAAACAAATTGTTCTTTTTAACCCGGTTTTTTATATAATTGATGGTTTTCGTTTTGGAATTACCGGGATTGGGCACAATAATTGGTATGGATTTTTTTCAATTTTATTGCTTGTAATATTTACAAGTATTATTGCAGGTTTTATGCTTGAAAAAGGCTTGAGTGATTAAAAGTGTGGTGGGGCCAGCAGGGATCGAACCTGCGACCAAGGCGTTATGAGCGCCCTGCTCTAACCGCTGAGCTATGGCCCCGAATTTTGTTATTGTCCTTGTGCTAAAGTAAATCCTCTTTCCCCGTTATAATTATAAAGAGAGAAAGTAGTTGCAATTACAAAGCCGGAGTTTGTTAATTTTTGCGCAAGTTCAAAAATATCTTTTTGTGGTGTTAACGAGGTAGAAATAAATCTACAACGCCAATAATCAACAACCTGACCTTTAGCAAAATTTGAATTGATGTCAAAAAACATACCGCGGAATGACATCATTTGAAATTTCAAGCTATTATGCGAAAATTTGCTAATTTCTTTATAGAAATCTTGTGACTCTTGATTGCATGAAATATAAAAATCGACACCGCACAACTCTTGAGTCTGTGATTGTGCTGTACCACATGCAGGCGTTAATTTAGAGATTGTGTTTTCAAAAGTAAAATCTTGAAATGTTTGTGTGATAAATGTTTTTGGTTTTTTTTCAAAATTATTAATAACAGCTTTAGCAAATTCTGCAGTTTCAACGAGTTTTTTACTAAGTCCTTCTTGGTGAAAGTCTTTTGTTGCAATGCCGTCCTCAATTGTCTTAAGAAGAGCATTTTGCACTCTTGTTGCAACAGAGCCTTGTCCGATGTGGGAGAGCATCATGATTGCACTTGATAAGAGCCCGCATGGATTTGCAGCTTTTTTATTTTCCATTGCAGGAGCGGAACCATGTATTGCTTCAAACATTGCATATTGTGAACCTATATTACCAGAGCCAGCAAGACCAACGGAACCAGAAACTTCGGCAACAATGTCGGAAATAATGTCTCCATAAAGGTTTAATGTAACAACAACATCAAAAATTTCTGGTTTAGCTGCAAGTCTTGCGGCACCAATGTCGACAATATAATGTTCATTTTCAATACCTGGATATTCTTTCGCTATATTATCAAAAATTTTATGGAACATGCCATCGGCAACTTTCATAATATTGTCTTTTGTCATGCATGTAACTTTTTTACGGCCATTCTTTACAGCATATTCAAAAGCATAGCGAATAATCTTCTCCGTACCATCACGAGTTAGTATTTTTAGTGTGTTTGTAACACTTGGAGTAATTCGGTATTCAACGCCAGCGTATAAATCTTCTTCGTTTTCACGAATAATTACGAGGTCTAGGTTTGGAAATGATGTTTTAACAAATGGATAATAAGCACGACAAGGTCTAACATTTGCATAAAGCCCAAGAGCCTTTCTTATTGTAACATTGAGGCTTTTATAACCAGAGCCTTGAGGTGTGGTAATTGGAGATTTCAAGAAAACACGATTTTTTAAAATTGTTTTCCATGCTTCATTGGAAATACCGGATGTACAGCCATTAAGATATGATTTTTCACCAACCGTGATATCTTCAATTTTTATTTTTGCACCAGCAGCCTGAATAATATCAAGTGTTGCCTCCATGATATATGGACCAATGCCATCGCCGTATGCAACTGTAACCGGGAGACTGGACATGAACTATTTTTTATTAGTTACATTTGAGAGGATATCCGAAGATATATTGAATTTTTGCTTAAATTTAGCAATATTTCCAAGAGACTCATTTACGTATTGTTTATCTTGACGCCATGCAACATGATTGAAAATATCAACCTCTAAAATAAACTTATTAGATTTAGAATAGCAAGATGGAATTTGTACAGATGTACCATCAAGCATTATGTAAGACACAACTTTTTTTTCCGGGTGAATACCTTTTTTAGCCATAGATACATTATTATTAGTTTTTTACTGTTGTTTTTGCTAAAACTTTTTTGATTCTTCTTTTAATCTTAAGTGCTTCGTCTGTTAAATTATGAGACTTCGACTTTAAAAGGAATGCATCAAGTGAACCATGTTTGTAGATAGTTCTAAGACCTCTTGTTGAAATTTTAACAGGGAACTCCATGTTTAAAATATCACTTTTAACCGTCTTATCTTGGATATTAACTTTAAAGGAACGATTAGTTTTGATATTAGAATGTGAAACACTGTGACCAAACATGGTTTTTGCACCAGTAATAAAACATACGCGAGACATTTCTTAGACGGATAAATACAACTTATACGCCTCAGAAATAATAAAAATTACAAAGTCAAGATATTTTTAAAATTACTTGACAACTGAAAAATATTGTAAAACCGAAGAATCGTTCTAATTATTTTTTTATCACATGGAACTTAAATTTATTGCAATTGGTTTGATGGCTTTTGGTCTTCTTGGGTCGGCTCTAGCAATTGGTAATGTTTTCTCTTCACTTTTAAGCGGAATTTCAAGAAACCCTGAAGCTGAAAACAAGATGTCAAAGTATGCCTATGTTGGTGCTGGTCTTGCAGAATCAATCGGTCTTTTTGCATTAGTGATTTCCCTAATTCTAATTTTCTCATAAAAAATTGAACAGTTGCATTCTTGCAATTGGAACGAACAGTGGAGATAGACTTTCTAATGTAGAAATGTCTGTCTCCATAATTTCTAAAAAAATTGCTCGTAATAATATACAACAATCCCAAGTCATTGAAACCTCTGCGTTATTGTTACCCAGTTCGCCTAGTGAATGGAACTTGCCTTTTTTAAACTTAGTAGTACTTGTAAAAACTGATTTATCTTTTTTACAACTTTTTCATGTTATAAAAGAAATAGAAAATGACATGGGCAGAGATTTTTCAGCACCAAGGTGGTCCCCAAGGGTAATTGACATTGACATTATTACATACAACAATCTTATATATTCTAACAAAAATTTAGAAATTCCTCATACACAAATGCATAAAAGACAGTTTGTAATGAAACCCGTTTGTGAACTTGTTCCAAACAATATTCATCCTATTTTTAAAAAAACATTCAAACAGTTGCTTGACGAACTAATGAATTCATAATAATATCAATTGTTCTTGCATTGTTTTTGAAGTATGCTTTTACATATTCTATATTTGGTTCTTCCTTACAGAGGCTAACAATTAGTGATGAATCCAAGAACGGAAACCCCGTTGGACACGCAATATTTGTTTCCGTTAATTTGAATTGTAACTTTTTGTTTTCTTCGGTTAACAGCAAGTCGTATCCACAAACAAATTCATTCCTCAAAAAAGGAGACATCTCATTTAAGGAAACAAGGTTTTGGACTGTTTGTAAAAAGGGTTTGTGATATCTTTGTCCAAAGTTTTGGTGGAAAACAAAATTTTCATTGCAAACCGGAATAATGACACCACCAAACATTGTGTTATGAATGTAACCATGAGATTCACATTTTATAAATGCACCGATAAATTTTCCATAAGAAAACAAAATACGAACATCGCCAAATTCAGGAAATATTACTGCCTCTTGTACTAACGCAAAATATCTTTCCGAAACTTTGTATTTAATAAATTCTTTTTTAATTGTTTCAATATGCTGCAGAATTTCTTTTTTGCTTTGGGAATCTTGAAAAATTTTAACACCAATCCCACCAAATAAATTAAATGGCTTAATACAAAACTTTCCATTTATTTTTATAATTTTTTTATAATTTTCCTCAAATGACTTTGCAAGATCAATAATAAATGTATTTAGCGATAAACTTTCAAAAATATTACCATTTTGCTTTATAAATTTCTTTGTTTCTGGTGAATATGTGCTGTATAGCATCTCAAGATTATCATTATTTTTTTGCAAAAGATAAGGAATGACTTTATCTTTATACAAATATATTTCATTCATATTTTGTGGTATATGAAATGCATTTTGACCTAAATTGCTAAAATTGCGTAAAAATTCTCGTGTAATACTTTGTGGCATTGCACGGCTAAGTAATAAAAAATTATTAATATTAGAAAAGTTTGTTTTTTTAACTTTTAAATTAACCTTTAAACCATCTGCGCCTGTTGATGGAGTTTTACCGTTTCTAATGTTATAACACTCCAATGTTATACTTTCATAAAATGTTGTAGAGTAATCTACATTTTGTACTTCAAAAACTTCTATTTCTTTTATAATTTCTTTTTGTAAGTTATTTGCATTAAGTAAAAATACATTCCAATCGTGTCGTAAGAAGTAGTCAATTATGGCAAAATCTCCTGATTTTCCAAAATAAAGAGGTTTTTCTAAAACTTCTGCTTCTACAATAATTAGAACCGTTTTCATAAACTTTTGAAAAAAACTTTTGCTTGGCTTGTATCCTCTCTATTCACACCATGTCCTTCAAAAATTCTACACTCAAATCCATGCATTAATTTCTCTGCTTCTTGTAAATTGTTTCTTTCGGAGTTATCAAGTATTATCACGCCTTTTTTATAAACTTCTTTTGCTTGTTTTAGGCATTCAATTCTATGTAGAGAATCTATAATAATTACATCGAACTCTACATGAGATTCAAAAATTTGTTTTGGCATTTCATGCGGTTTACAAAATTTTATATTAATTTTATCGGTTAAACCATATTTACATGCAAGTTTTGTAATGTTGTCAATCCATTCTGGTTTTGTTTCAACGCAATAAACATTACATTGTTTTTGAGCGTAAAACATTGTAGAAAACCCGCATCCGTATTCAAAAACATTTATGTTTTGTTTAATATAAGAATTTAGGAATTCAATTAATGCAAAGTTATACCATGGAAGAAAGGAATTTCCGTCTTGCATATTATATTTTACTGTTTTTCAATTATTTTGAATTTAAA
>JAURNI010000033.1 GCA_030830305.1 Alphaproteobacteria bacterium
AACTGAAAAAGTGAATTTATCACTTGCATAAGTGCAAAAACTAAAAATCAGAAAAAAGATTATTGGCATATTATTTATAAATAGGATTTGCTATTACATGTTGAGGATTTATGGCAACTGCCTTTCCGTCAACAAAGGTGATAAGTGATTCTTGAATTTTTGAATATTGTTTTGAAATATATTGCCTTGATAAATCTTTTGGATTTGTGCCAAGCCCTTCAAGAATATTCCAATTTTGTGGATTTTGAACTTGACCAGTAAGAATGTCTGTAAGGTATTTTGCTTGCACGCTGCAAAAAACTGAAGGTGTTAATTTCTTATAACCAATAAGACGATTGAAAGTTTTTGCAAACGGGAATGGACTTAATTCAGCCCTAAGAAGCGAATATTCAGATTCATATCCATTGATCCAAGGTTTTTTATTTGTCAAATCAAGCCCTAGTTGAAAAGCCAAAGCAAGTGTTTCGTTTGTAATATATTCAGATTTTATTTCTTGTAAATACACATCACCAGTCCATTTTGAGTCTCCCTTTTTGTTAATGTCATTTAAGGAAGGTTTTTCAAGTCTTTTTACAAGATTAGTGCATATTGAATTGAAATGATTTGTTGCTTCAAACAGCACATAACCTTTTTCTATTATATCTTTTTCGTTATACTCGTCCTCGTATTGCAAGCCAACAAACTCATCTGGTACTTTAGAAACATAACTAATATGCTCAATACCCGCCCCCGTTGTCTTTTTTATGATTTCACGACCGATGTATGTAAAAATGTTATTTTGCCACGAAAATTGTGTATTAAAATAAATAAAACCTGCTTTTATGTTTTTGAAACCTTTTATTTCATAGTGAGAAATTTCTTTATTCATAAGTTTGTTTTATAATTTTCTTAACATTCCTTTGTTTCATTTTCTTGTCATCTTGTCTTTCAGAGACGGAAACTACCATAAAACTTTTTCAATTAAGTGAACATTTCCTTCTGCGTCTGTAAGCTTGGAAATTAAAGCTTTAACATCGTCTGGCGTATTTGAATTGTCAAATATTTTCTTTGCTTTCACACTAACATCAATCACTGTTCCTTGTGGATTTACAAAATTGCAAGTAACCCCATTGAGTTCTTCAATAGTTTTGACATTTGCAATTTTCAATTGTGCAATTGTATATTCGCCTTGATTTTTGCTTCTTATTGACTCCTTAAATCCGCTTGACCTTCCAACTAAAAAAAGGTCGATAAAAATATATTTCCAAATGTAATAAACCAAAGATATGCGATATTGACAACGATTTTCAATATCATTTTGTCTATAGCTCAAAACTGTGTTTGTTTGCGTTGTTTCATTCCCAACTAGCTCGATATTTTTCAAGAAGTGTTCACGCTCAAAGGTATCGTGTTTTATTACAATTGTGTTTCCGTTTTGAATTGTGATAACCTTTGAGGCATTGTAATCATTTTCAAGTTGTGCCAAATGCTCTTTTTTTGCAACTTCCAAAGCTTCAATCCTTTCTTTTTCAAGTAAAGTTGCACCTTTTTCAGTATATTCCCAAGTCTGTAACTCTTCGTTAAACGCTTGAATTGAACCGTCATCGTATTCTTGAAGTGGTATAATATCTGTGTATAAATCAGTAGAGTATCTTAAATCTAATTGACTCTTTACTTCAATTTTATCCATAGTTTGTTTATTATAAAGAACTCCAATTGGACTAAATTCTTTATAATTCCAACTTTGACTACCTTCATCAAAGATAGCAAAATGAGTATTATTATTAAACACTGGCTTTATCTCTGTATAAAATTGAGGCACTATTCGACTTCCATCAAGTGGGCTAATCTTTTCAACTGTTTCATTAATAAAGACTTTGTCTAAATCGTATGCGTAAATAATCTTTTCCATATTATAAAATTTTTATATAAATTGTTGAAGTATAACTTTTTGGTCTATTTTCATCGGCAGTTGGAACGACTCTTGAAGCATCAAAATTTATGTTAGCAAACCTCAAACCGCCACCAGAAACACCATCTCCACTAGCATTAGATTCATAAAATGCACCAGTGGTACTTGGTGATTGTTCGAAGCCAATATTAACTTTACCAGTAATGTTCCTAATAGCATCGCCTTGCAATGAACCGTTATCACTAAATATATCACTGTTTATAAGTCTTGAATTGTCAGTTCCTCTTAAAAATAAACCTTGTACATCGGGAGCATTTTGTGTATCTATGCTATTCCCTTGTCCATAAAGTGTATTTGTATAACGATGCACTCCACTTTGTGTTCCGGTTGTTACAGTAACATATATTCCAGCTAAGACATTGGCTGGTGTTGTTGATATTCTAAAAGTATTCGCATCTATGATTACAACAATATAATCAACACCCGTTGTAATACCAGTTGGCAATGTACCTGTTGTTGTAAATCTAACTCTTTGACCATCTGTTAAACTATGTGCAGTTTTTGTTATTATGCCATTCCCTGCAATTGTGAATATAGATGGGGTGAGTGTTGGATTAGGAGAAGTATTTAAAGTCCATAACTCCGAATAAACACCAGTTCTTGAAACTTGTGCACCGTTGCATTCTAAAAAATGCAATGGTGCGTTGTGTGAATCAAAATAAGCCAACATACCAACAGTACCGTCTGTCGAAACCCAAGAAGTGCCGTTATATTTTTCAAGTCTAAAATATGTTGTGTTGTAAATAATATTACCATTATTCCAAGAAAGCGAGTCTCTTTCTGTTGTTGTAAGACATAATATTCCATAAGTGCTATTTGCAAAACTTTGCTTTTGTGCTGTGGTTGAAATAAGTCCAACTAATGTTGCACTGTCATTAAGTGATATTAATGCCTTACCTGTTGCACCAGTTACTCCTGTTGCAGACATATTTCCAGTCCCAGACGGTGCTGTGGTTGGAACTAAATCTCCATTTGTATCGAACTTTGCCCACTTTTCTGCGTCGGCAGAACTTGTTCTTGTTAAGTTCCTTAGTGCCAATGTTTTGTCTGCAACACTTGCAAGATTATCTACCTTTGTTAAAAGACCACTTAAATCTTGGTCGCCACTGTTTGTTCCGCTTAATAACAATAATTTCGCCTTGTCTGTTCCAGAAAGTAGCCCAGCACTTGTGCTTGTTGCATTTGGAACAAGTGATACTGCATCAACATACTCACGCTTACCGCTAGCTGTCTTATATGCAAGAACTCTATCATTTCCAATGTTTGTCTCAACAATATCTTTTGTTCCAAGCCTTGCGTCATTTGGAAGCGTGAAGTCTGTTCCACCAA
>JAURNI010000034.1 GCA_030830305.1 Alphaproteobacteria bacterium
AATGATATATTCAATTTTTATGTTTTTCTTGAACTACTGGTTATCTGTATTTATCTTATATTTGCCAATACTACAGATACTCAAAAGAAGAAAAATACACTCGAATACCTTCTTCTTGGCGGAATAAGTTCAGTGTTTATTGTTCTTGCAATTGAAATTATATATATAATCTACGGCTCATTAAATGTTACGGTAATATTTGATAAATCACCAGTACTTGAAAAAAGCCAATTCATTTTATTAAAAATTTCAATAATATTTCTTGTTATTGCGTCTTTTATAAAACTTGCTATATTCCCGTTTACATCGTGGGTAAGAAAAATCTATACAACGTGTCCCAATTTTTTTCTTCCATTTTATGGAAGCATCGTTAGCAGTGGCATTTCTTTATACATGGTAATTTTCTTTTTGTACAAAGTTATACACAATTACCAATTGTTATTGTTTGCGTCCAACATCATTACACCATTTTGCATTGCCGGAATTTTAATATTTTCAGTATTGTCAGTTAAAGAAAAAGATTTAAGGGTATTACTGGGTTATTCAACCCTTGCTCAAGTTGGGTATATTTATATTTGCATAACAACTCCAAACATCAACGCCATAACGGGCGGAATATTACATATTATACATAATATAATTGTTAAATTTGGAATGTTTGTCATTTTAACACAAATTTATAACACACATAAAACATATTTACTTGATAGCATTAACGGATTGGGTCAAAACATTTTTATTGGAATATCTTTATGTATTTTTTCCGCAAGCTTGATTGGTATTCCTGGCACCAGCGGATTCATTAGTAAATTTTACATGTTTCAGGGGTTAATTGAAGAAAAACGCTTTATAGCATTATTAGCATTTATTGCAGGATCGGTCTTAAATATCATATACCTTTGGAGGGTTATATCCCCAATGTATTTCTTACCGGTGCTCAACAAAACAAAATTTACAAAAACCAGTATAGCTGCAATTATTATTGCAATAGGGTCAACAATACTTTTTGGTATTTTTACAAACTTTACACTTGCAAAATCACAAAAAATAGCAACAGAATTTCTTCAAAGCCTTTAACACACTTTTTTTAATAAAATATGAAAAACATTAGTGAAATGAAAACAGAAATACTTCAAACAAAAACAGTACATGAACTTCTTAATGTTAAAGCATCATTTATTGGTAAAGGTGGAATTATTACCGAGGAATTCAAAAACATGAAAGATCTTTCAATTGAAGAAAAAAAGCTAAAAGGACAAGAGCTTAACGAAATAAAAACCCAAATTGAATTTGCAATTGAAGAGCAAATGCGTTCAATTAAGGTAAATCAAATAAATGAAACTCTTGAAAATGAAAAAGTTGATATTTCTACGCCATCAAACGCAGTAGAAGTTGGCTCCCTACACCCTGTTTCTTTTGTTGCACAGGAAATTACCAATTTTTTCGGAAAATATGGCTTTTCAACGCATGATGGCCCTGAAATTGAAGATGACTACCACAATTTTGAAGCCTTAAATTTTCCAGCACTTCACCCGGCAAGAAATATGCACGACACTTTCTATATTAAAGGAACGGAAGAACTACTTCGCACGCACACATCATCGGTACAAATTCGCCATATGCAAAGCTCTAACCCTCCGTTTAGGTTTATTTCAATCGGTAAAACTTACAGATGCGATTCCGACCGCACACACATTCCAATGTTCCATCAAGCAGAAGGTGTTTGCGTTGAAGAAGGTATAACACTTGCCCATTTAAAAACAATTGTTGAGGATTTCCTTAAACACTTTTTTTCCGGTAGCGAAGTTGAGATTCGTTTCCGCTCAAGCTTTTTCCCATTTACAGAACCTTCTTTTGAGGTTGACATCAACACCGGAAACGGATACTTAGAAGTTATGGGTTGCGGAATGATTCACCCAAATGTTCTAAAAAATTGCGGAGTTGACGCAAAGTATTCCGGTTTTGCATTCGGAATGGGAATTGAACGGCTTGCAATGTTAAAGTATGGCATTGAAGATGTTCGAGACTGCATTTCTTCAACGCCACACTGGCAGAAGCATTATGGGTTTTGATTAAGATATGACGGAAATTATACAGGTAAGTGAAAAATTATTTGATGAAATACGAAAACTAACTGAAGATGGTATGGAGTATTGGTCTGCAAGGGAATTGATGGTTGTACTTGATTACAAAACATGGCAAAAATTCCAAGGTGTTATGGAAAAAGCAAAACTTGCATGTATTAATAGCAATCAATTGGTTGAACGCCATTTTATCCAAACGGGTAAAATGGTACAAAGTGGCGTAGCATCTAAGTTTGTTGAGGATTTTTCTCTCACAAGATATGCCTGTTATTTGGTAGCACAAAATGGTGACCCAAACAAAGAAAAAATAGCACTCGCACAAACATATTTTGCCCTACAAACATACAAACAAGAAATTATAGAGCAAAGGTTAAAAGATAATCAAAGATTGCACGAAAGATATAAACTAAAAGAAATAGAGGACAACATAGAAGAAACTGTATATCAAAGAGGCATTAATCAACCATACCAATTCGCAAAATTTAAAGATTCGCACATTCAAGCTTTATATGGAGGGCTAAGCACTAAGCAAGTTAAAAAAATGAGAAATATACCAGAAAATAGAGCACTGGCAGATTTTGATACCAACATTGAACTTGCTGCAAAATCACTTTCACTTGCATTAACCGACAAAAACATCAAAGATAAAGATATTAAAGGAGAAGTACCTTTAACAAATGAAGCGAAAGAGAATGCAAAAGCAATTCGCAACACACTGGAATTGCGTGGCGTAAAACCTGAAAAATTAAAGCCACAAGTGGATATAAAGTTGGTAGAAAAGGAGCACAAAAGAGAGCAAAAACTGTTAACAAAAAAATCGCAACAAAATATTACTTCATAAACCCATAAAAAAATTATGGTTTTTAGCAAAAACTGCTTGACATCAAAAAACCATAGGTACAGTGCTGTAATTAATGGTTAAAATTATGCTGTACGAGGCTCTCTCCCGAATTCAATTTGCTTTTACCGTTGGTTTTCATATTCTATGGCCGTCATTCACAATTGGGCTTTGTTTGTTTTTGTTTGTGTGTGAAGTTCTCTACCTGAAAACAAAAAACAAAGAATACATTTCCATTTATATGTTCTGGGTAAAGATTTTTGCCCTTTCCTTTGCAATGGGAGTTGTTACAGGAATACCAATGTCCTTTCAATTTGGAACAAACTTCGCAAAGTTTTCGCAATTTACTGCACCAATTATAGGTCCTCTTCTTTCAGTTGAAATTCTAACTGCCTTCTTCTTGGAAGCAGTATTTATTGGTGTTATGCTTTTCGGTTGGAGAAAAGTTCACCCATTGATTCATCTTTTTGCAACATTTTTTGTTATGCTTGGAACTCATAATTCTGCATTGTGGATTTTAATCGTCAACTCATGGATGCAAACCCCCGCAGGTTTTGAAATTGTTGATGGTGTTTTGAATGCGGCATCCTGGAAGGAGGTAATATTTAATCCGTCAATGCCTTATAGAGTTTCTCATATGCTTCTTGCATCGTATATTTCAACTTTGTTTGTTATATTTGGAATTTCTGCGTCTTATTTGCTAAATAACAAGGCAAATATTTTGGCAAAAAAAGCATTCAAGCTTGCATTTGGTATGCTTGTAATTCTTGTTCCGTTACAGATTTTAGCAGGAGACTTGCACGGCTTAAATACTTTTAAACACCAACCCGAAAAAGTTGCCGCAATGGAGGGGCACTGGGAAACACACCAAGGCGCGCCGTTTTTAATGTTTGCCATTATTAATCCCCAAGAGGAAAGAAACTGGTTTGAATTAAAAATTCCAAATGCTGCAAGCCTTATTTTAACGCACAAAATAGATGGTGAAATTAAGGGTTTGAAAGAATGGCCAAAAGAAGAAAGACCAATGGTTGGCGTAGTATTTTGGTCATTTAGAGTAATGCTTGCAATTGGTTTTGCCATGTTTGTAATGGTCCTTTGGGGGGGCATTCTTACAATAAGAAAAAATTTATATACAAGTAAATTGTATTTAAAAATTGCAACATTGGCAACTCCTTTTGGATTTATTGCCGTGTTAGCAGGGTGGTTTGTTACAGAAGTTGGAAGGCAACCGTGGTCAGTTTACAGAGTACTTAAGATTGCAGATTCACACTCCCCAATTACAAGTTCAGCAGTAATTTTTACTTTGGCATTTTTTGTAATATTGTATTCAATTTTGATGTATTTTTACATAAAATTTATAAAACTTACATACAGAAAAGGTATGCTTCCAATTGAGGCAGTTGAGGTTTATGGTAAATAATTTATTTTATATCTATGATTATGGTACATTTAATGGCATTTTTGGTCATTTTTGGGTTGGTTGCATATGTAATGCTTGATGGTTTTGACCTTGGAACAGGCATCATTTTTCCATTTGTAACTCAAGAAAAACGAGGGAAAATGCTTGATTCTATTGCCCCATTTTGGGACGGCAACGAAACATGGCTTGTCTATGCGGGAGGTCTACTCTTTGCAGCATTTCCCGTTGCTTACTGGGTTACGCTTTCTGCATTATACATTCCTGCATTCTGCATGTTGTTTTGCCTTGCAATACGTGGCGTTGCTTTTGAATTTCGCCTTAAGTCAGTTGAAGAAGAAGACAAAAAAACATGGGAAAATGTTTTTTGTATAGGTTCAATTGGAGTTTCTTTCTTTCAGGGTATAATTCTTGGAGCATCAGTTTCCGGAATTAAAATTGAGAATGGACATTTTGCCGGCAATATGATGGATTTCCTATCTCCGTTAAGTCTTGCATGCGGCATAGCAGTAACGGTTGCGTATGCGGTGCTTGGGTCATCATGGCAAATATACAAAATTAAAAAAGAATCTTTTAAAGAGCTTTATATAATTTTTCAAAATTTTTTAGTTGCAATGGCAATACTCTTTATTTTAGCAGTTCCGGTACTTTGTTATCAGCGTCCAGATATTGTATCTTTTGTGATTGCTAACAAATTCCGCCTTATTAGTGTAATAACACTTATTATGCTATCTATTTTAATATTCTACATACTGTTTGCATACAAATTTAAAAATGATATTTTGTACTTTCTGTTTTCTATTTTATTATTTGCAGTACCACTGGTAACAGTGCTTGTTGCACTATATCCATATGCAGTACCATTTACACATACGGTACATGATATCGCAAACACACCGCAAGCATTAAAATTCGTCACTATTACAACTCTTGTTGTGCTACCAATAATTATCTGTTATACTGGATATGTCTACTATACATTTAGAGGTAAAAATTCAGAAAACTATTATTCGTGACAATGAAAAAAACTGCAATCATTATACCATCAAGACTTGGCTCCACAAGGTTGCCAAACAAACCTCTTGCAATAATTCACGGCAAAACACTAATTCAGCATTGTCTTGAAAGTGCTATCAATACAAATGTTGGAGAGGTTTTTGTTGCAACAGATTCCGAAAAAATTGCAGATATTGTGCAAAAAGCCGGTGGAGTTGCAATTATAACACCAAGCGATTTACCATCTGGAACTGACCGCATTATGAATGCTTACAAACAAATTGGTAGAGATTTTGATTGTATTGTAAATTTACAAGGAGATATTCCCAATATTTCTCCACAAATTATCAAAAAAACGGTTGAAGTGCTTACGAAAACAGGTTGCGATATTGCAACTGCAGTAATGAAGGTTGAAGAAGAAGTTGCACGGAAGCCGTCTTGCGTTAAACCTATTCTTACTAATAAGGGGGAATGTTTTAAGGCATTATATTTTTCACGACAACCGGTTCCATATAATGCTAACGAATATTATGAACACATCGGTATTTATGCCTATACCCCATCTTCACTTGAAAAATTCACAAGTTTGCCGGAGTCTCAACTTGAAAAACTTGAAAAACTTGAGCAATTACGCGCACTTGAAAATGATATGTCCATTTATGCCTGCGTTGTAGATTCTTCACTAAAACCAATTAGTATTGACACCGAAGACGACCTGAACCTTGCAATAAAATTTCTGAAAAAAAAGGATTTTGCATCAACAGAAAAATACAAAAAACTTTCTGAAAGCTTAAAAAAGAATATGGAAAGAAGGAAGGGGTAAAATACCCCTAAAAACTACTTATTCAACCGCTGCCTCTACTTCAATTGCAATTTGTATGTCATCTGAAACCATACCGATTCCATAATTCATTCCAAATTCAGAGCGTTTTATTACCGTTGTTGCACTAAACCCGACTGATTTCTTTTTTGTAAAAGGATGTTTACCTATTTTATTAAGTTTAGCATACAAAACCACAGGCTTTGTAACACCAAGCATTGTGAAATCTCCATATACTTTTGCATACTCTTGGTTGTACACATCAACTTTTGTACTAACAAATGTTGCTGTTTTATATTTTTCAATGTTAAAGAAGTCAGAGCCTTTAAGATGTTTATCAAATGCTTCAATTCCAGTAATAATACTGGAAGTATCAATAGTCACATTCACACTGCTAATTGATGGATTTTTTTCATCTAATATGATATAACCATCAGATTTAGCAAATTTACCGTCTGGATTCGAAAAACCAAGATGATTCGCGTGCCAAATAATATTCGTGTGATTTGGATCCAAAACAAACTTTTCACTTTTTGCATACACAGTTGATGATATTGCAATAATTAGTACCACCGGCAGCACTCTGAAGATTTTTAACATACATAAAAAACAGTTATACTTTTGTATATAAGTATATATAATTAAAATTCAACTTTTCAACTTCTATAATCAACATTAATGTCAATATAACCATGAGTGAGATCGCATGTCCAAACTGTTGCACTGCCACTTCCAATACTTCCAACATTCACATTAATTTCAACAAATGCACCGCAAAGATAGTAATAAACAGCTTCTTCCGAGTATTGTGAATGCAGCCCCTCATTTTCATAAATTTTATGTTTTCCAATTGAAATTGAAAGATGTTTTAGATCAATATCCTCACTTGTTTTACCAATTGCCATGGCAATTCTACCCCAGTTTGGGTCACTTCCTGCAATTGCCGTTTTCACAAGTGGAGAATTTGCAATCGCTTTTGCAATAATTTTTGCTGCAGCATAGCTTTTTGCACCTTCAACATTTATTGTAATAAATTTCTGAGCGCCCTCACCGTCCATAACAATTTGTTTTGCAAGGTTTTCCATCGCATCTTTTAATGCTATCGAAAACTTATTCAGATTTTCCTCATTTTCCAATTGAACATTAACTTGGTTTGTTGCAAACACTAACAGAGAATCAGAAGTTGAGGTATCGGAATCCACGGTAATGGAATTAAATGTTGTTTCAACATGCTTGGCAAGCAAATATTGCAATATTTTACTTGAAATGGTAGCATCTGTAAAAATAAAACTTAACATTGTTGCCATGTTGGGTTCAATCATACCAGAACCTTTTGCAATACCTGTAATAGTAATTTTCTTACCTGCAATTTCCACTTGCTTTGAATATATTTTTGGAAAAGTGTCGGTTGTCATTATTGCTTTTGCAGTACTTGCAATATTATTTTGCGAAAGATTTGTTTTAAGGTTTGGAATTGCGTTGATGATTTTTGAGGAGTCAAGCAGTGCACCAATTACACCCGTTGAACAAATAAAAACCTCACTTTTTGGAACAGCAAGCTCTTTTGCAACGGAAGATATAACCTGCTCAACGAGCTCTTCTCCTTTTTTACCGGTCATAGCAAGTGAATTCCCTGAATTAATAATTAACGCAGAAGCTCTACCGGTTTGCAGGTTTTCACGGCATTTCAAAACGGGTGGAGATGCCATTTGAGACTTCGTAAAAACACCGGCAACTGATGTATTTTTAGAGAATTTAACAAGGGAAAGATCTTCCTTGTGTTTATATAACCCGCATTGAGTTGACGCACATTCAATTCCAGTAATAGGTAGTGGTGTTACAATATTTTTTGGTGCAAATGGGGAAGTGTTTAATACTTTTTTAGCCATAAACAATTACTAAATATGGAAATCTTGGTAATAAGATTTATTAAAATCAAATATAAATATATTTTCTTGATACTATACAAGTGCATAAAGCATTTGATATGGAAATAAATCTTTCTTGACAACAAAGGTCTTCAAGTATTTTGTTTAAAATTTAAATTCTTGACAAAACTCAAAATCAAGCGCATTGATTTTTATCACCAAAAAACAAAGGTGAATGCAAGAAATTTGCTTTTTTAAAAAACATTTAAGTATTTTGAGTTTATGTCAGATAAAATTTTAATCGATGCACTGTTTCCAAATAATATCCGTGTTGCACATGTTCAAGACGGAGAACTTGAAAATTTCAACTTTGAGGTTGCAGGAAACAAAAATGTTCGTAGCAATGTGTATCTTGCGAAGGTTTTAAGAGTTGAAAACTCACTACAAGCTGCATTTGTTGACTATGGTGGCGAAAAAAACGGTTTTCTGTCAATCTCTGAAATTCATCCAGATTACTTCCACCTTCCGTTAGAGGAAAAACAAAAACTTATTAAAACAATTGAGGATCTCCAAGATGATAAAGACGGAGAAGGCAAGGAACTTCCAACAAAAGAGCTAAATAGAATTTATAAATCGTATAATATTTCATCGATTGTAAAAGTTGGGCAGTTGGTTTTGGTGCAAGTTATCAAAGAGGAAAGAGGTAATAAAGGCGCAACACTAACAACTTATATATCCCTTGCCGGAAGATATTGTGTTTATATGGCTAATGTTCCTAATCGCCATGGAATTTCACGCAAAATTCATAATATTAACGAACGCCAACGAATTCGGGACGTCATTACAGAAATCCACAAAGACATACACGGAAGCATTGTTATTAGAACAGCCGGCGAGGGTGCAAGCAGAGAAAATATTGAGAAAGATCATAAATACCTTATCAAAACATGGGCAGACATTAAAAAGAAAACACTTTCAGCACAGGCACCATCGTTGATTCATCAAGACGGCAGCATTGTAAAACAAGTAATTCGCGAGTACTGCACAACAAGTACACAAGAAATTATTATTGACGGCAAACTTGCTTATGCAGAAGCTGAGGAAGTTTTGCAAAATCCGGCGTACAAAGATCTTAAACTTACTAAGCATACTTCTAAAACGCCAATCTTTGTTGCACATAAAATTGAAGATAAAATATCAGATCTTCTAAAGCCAACGGTTCAAATGCAGTCAGGTGCTTCACTTGTAATTCAACAAACAGAGGCATTAATTTCAATTGATGTAAACTCCGGCAAGTCAACAGGGGAAGTTAGTATTGAAGAAACTGCGGTTAAAACAAATAAAGAAGCTGCCAAAGAAATTGCGCGCCAATTAAGGTTAAGAAATCTTAGCGGCTTAATTATTGTTGATTTCATTGACATGAATCAATATTCAAACCGCAGGTTAATTGAAAAAGAATTTAAAACTGCTCTTGAAAAAGATCGTGTTCGTGTTCAAATTCTCTCTATCAGTTCTTTTGGTTTAATGGAAATTTCAAGACAAAGAACCTCTCCAACACTGCTTGAAATTTCGGGGAACATTTGCCCACATTGTAATGGTGGCGGGTTTGTACAATCCGTTGAACATGCGTCAATGTCTTTACTTCGTCAAATTACAAGTTTTATACACAAATCAAGCAAACCAATGAAAAGAATTCAAGTTGAAGCATCAACAGACACATCTTTACATATTCTAAATTACAAAACAAATCTTTTAAAAGAAATTGAAGAAGAGTATGGAATTCGTATAATATTTGGCACATCTCAAAGTGGTGAATATAAGATTACAGATATTACACGAAATGAAAACGATGACGAAATATTCATTTCTGAAAAAGACTGGAATCCGAACGAGTACGAAAGCGTTGAAAAACCACAAAAACCAACAAAAAACCACAAAAGAAAAAAAGGATTTGAACAAAAATCAAAAGAAGTTGTACAGCAAAAAGTAGGGTTTTTAAGTAAAATTAAAAAGCTTATCAAGTAAGCAGTGGTGTATTTGTAGATTATCTACCTGCATTTCTCTTTGATTGTTACATGGTCTAAGTATGCATACTTTCCATAAAATACTTGACTATATATATATATTTTCCATACATTTGAGCTAAGCTCTCACACAAGAGCTATATTATAATTTTTGTTGATGAATTTATGCAGAAAAACATCGTACCTGTAATTCTTTCCGGTGGATTTGGCACAAGACTATGGCCTATTTCAAGGCAAAGCACACCAAAACAGTTTAACAAAAATATATTATCCCCCTCTCTTTTCCAAAGGGCAAATGATTTGGTAAGTAATTTTGCATCACCAATAATAGTAGCAAATAAAGAACATATCTTCTTAATTGAAGATGATATATCGCAGAATTATGATACAATAATCTTAGAACCGTCTTCAAGGAACACTGCACCTGCAATTCTAGCGGCAGCACTTCTAATTAAAGAAAAATACGGACCGGAAACAATAATGCTTGTATTACCATCAGATCACCTAATACCAGAAAAGGCAAAGTTTATTGAAACTGTTGAAAACGGTGTGCTTGAAGCAAGAGAAAATATTGTTACTCTTGGGGTTAAACCAACAAAAGCTGAAACCGGATACGGATATATTGAAACTCAAACATCAAATAACAAAGTTTTAAATGTTCTTTCTTTTAAAGAAAAACCTGATACCAATACCGCAGAGAGTTTTATCAAGAAAGGAAATTTTTACTGGAATTGCGGTATTTTTCTTATTAATGTTGAACAATATATTACTTTGTGCAAAAATATTGCATATGGTATATACAAACCTGTTTTTGATGCACTACAAAAGTCTACCATTGAGGGCAAAAAGATATTTCTTAGTGATGACTTTGCCAATTCAGAAAATAATTCAATTGACTATGCAATTTTGGAAAAAACTCAGAATGTTCGCATGGTAGAAATGCTTTCAAAGTGGAATGATGTTGGAAGTTTTGAATCTCTTCATTACGCTGTGGACAAAAATAAAGATAACAATGTCATTAAAGGAAATATTCATAGCATTAATACCAAAAATTGCTTTATTCAAAATAATACAAATCATCTACTTACAACATACGGGTTAGATAGCATTACCGTAATCCAAACGCAAGACGCTACACTCGTTGCCCCAATTCAACATTCCCAAGAAATTAAAAAAATAGTAGATACCCTTCCTGATCAAAACAAAAAGATTTTTTCAAGCACAGTACACAGACCATGGGGTACATATGAAGTACTTGATGAATGCAAATCTTTTAAGGTAAAAAAAATTGTTGTACACCCCAACAAATCCCTTTCGTTACAGAGTCATGAACACCGAAGCGAACATTGGGTTGTGGTAACAGGCACGGCAACTGTGATAAACGGCGAAAAAACATTTCAATTAACCACAGGAGAGTCAACATTCATTTCAAAACAAACAAAGCACAGACTAACAAACAATACAGATCAAATTGTTGAAATTGTTGAAGTACAGGTTGGAGATTACCTCGGTGAAGATGACATTGTAAGATATCACGACGATTGGAATAGGAAGTAGAATGTGCGTGATACATTATTTATATTTCTCAATTAGTTAAGCGCTATTATTACCATAGAATTTGTATAGCAATTATAATACAATTTCTTTAAACTTCTAATAAAAAATTAAATAAAATCTGTAAGAATTTCCCAGGCTTCGTTATAGCCTTTGATATCTTTTTCCACTGCAATTTTTGCAATCTTCACTGCTCCTTTTGCAAAAATTGAACGGTCATGAGCTTCATGCCCAAGCCAGATTGTTTCATCGTCAGAAATAAACCTTGCTTCATGAAAGCCAACCGTTTTACCACCTCGCTCAACTGCAAAGCCAATTTCACCTGTTTTACGCTCCCCAAAAGAGGAATAATCATTTTTGACAAATTCAACACCTCTTCCTTCTGCAATTTTTTTACCAATTGTAAGGGCCGTTCCAGACGGTGCATCTTTTTTCATTCTATGGTGGCGTTCATAAACTTCAGCATCGTATTCATTTGCATTTAAAATGCTTCCAAGCTTCTTAACCATTGCAAACATAAGGTTTACACCAAAAGAGGTATTACTTCCCCAAATTATTCCGTTTTTCTCTTTGCCGTATTGTTTCATCATTTGAAATGTTTCCGGTGAAAGACCGGTTGTTCCGCTAACAATTTTACAATTTGCGTTTTGAAGAAGAGTTCTAAGCCCTTCCTCGGAGGAGAAATCGATGATGATATCTATACCATCACTGCTGACTTTATTCCAATCCACATTGGGTAATAAATGATTGTTGCGGTCTTCTGAGTTATACAACTCTTCAAATGTTCTTGTAAATTTTCCAAGCAATTTAAATTCATCATTGTCTTTTAACACCCCTTGAATCGCTTGCCCCATTCTGCCATTCGCACCATTAATTGCAACTTTGATTATTTTCATATTTTTTTCACAATTGATTCCTTGGTAAAATTTATGCGGTTATATGTCAAGTTAAGATTGACTTTTTATTTTTTATGAACTTTTTTAAATTGTGTACGCCCGCGTGGTGGAATGGTAGACACGACGGATTCAAAATCCGTTGTACATTGCGTACATGGCGGTTCGAGTCCGCCCGCGGGTACCAAAGTTTAAGAATTTCTACCTGGTAAAAACCAACACGGGAGTTATTTTAAGAAAAATTGACTTATAAATATACACCTTTAAACGGCTGAGATTTGAATTTAAATATCATAACTTCTCCCTCCTTTTTCTATGGCTTGTAATCACAAATCTGTGAGCTTCGTCCCTTAAGCACTCAATGAAATAAAGGGTTTGTTTGTTGTTAATTTTAAATCCTCCTGTGTTTTGGCGGGTAAAAAATGTTTCGTTTCCTGCATTGCGGTCTCTGCCTTTTGCAATTGCAACAACAGGGGTTTTAATATTTAATTCATCAAGCACAGCAACAACTGAATTAAACTGCCCAATACCTCCATCAATGATCAGTAAATCAGGTGTCCCTTTAGTTGCAGAATCTGTACTAAAGCGACGCATCATAACTTCACGCATCATTGCGTAATCATCTCCGCCTTTTGCAATTTTGGCATTAAATTTCCTGTATTCATTTTTTTCAAAACCATTTTGCGAAGCAACAACAAAAGCGCCTATAAAAAATGCCCCACTAATATGTGAATTATCATAAATTTCCACTCTGCTTGGAATAGAAGGAAGGCTAAATGCTTCCGCAATGTTTTGCATACCCATTCTAAAGGTATTTTTCTGTTTGTATGAAACACCTGTTTGAAATTCTAAGTTTGCAAGCACAAAATCAATAAATATTTTGCTTTCCCCTCTTTTTGGGTTTGAAATATCTGCAGTTGTACCAAATAATTCCTTAAAAACCATTTTGATGTTTTGTATATTTACAGCATGATTAACGAAAATCATTTTTGGAGGAAGATTAACCATTGAATAATATTCATATAAAAATGCTTCAAGAACTTCTGCAGGTGTTTTGTCATCATATTTATTTATTTCAAACAAGTTACCACCAAGAGCATAGCCGTTTCTAATTCCAAAAACTTCAATTTTATCTAAAGTATTATTCAAAACTATAGCATCAATGTTTTCAAATTTAGAAAAATTAATTTCATTTGATGAAACCTTTAAATTTTCAATTGCCAGAAGTTGTTTTTTTAAAAGACCCGCTTCAGCAAATTCTTGATTTTGCGCAAGCTCATTAATTTTTTCTCTAATATTTTTCTGAATATTGTTATAACCCCCCTGCAAGAAGATTGTAGCCTCTTGCACGGATTTTTCATATTCTGCTTGTAAAATCATTCCTGCACAAGGGCCTGAGCATGTTTTAATTTGAAACTCCATACAGGGTTTTCCGCATGCTTTATGAATATTGAATTTTGTATCTTTGCACGACCGAATTTTAAACACTTTGTTCACAAATGATATAATCGATTTTATCGTATCATTTACTGTTAATTTACTACCTTGAACATACCCAAATGGGCCAAAAAGATGAGACTTTCTTTCAAACTTACCACGGTACTTCGTGATGGCAGGAAATTTATGATTTGAAAGTTTAATATAAACACGCGACTTATCATCTTTCAGTAATATATTATACTTCGGTTGGTGCTTTTTAATTAATGAAGCCTCCAAAATTAAAGCCTGATTTTCATTTTGGGTAATTTCAAACTCAACACTTCTAACAGATTGCACCAAAACAGTAGTTTTTGGGGTAAGATTGCCCTTTGTATAAGATTGCAATCTTTTGTACAAATTCTTTGCTTTTCCAATATATATTAAAGTGTTGCTAATGTCGTACATCTTGTAAACACCGGAACAAGATGGAACATTATTTAGTGCATTTTGAATGACATCAATAGGCATTTCTTATGCAGATTTTAACATTTTTGCAATAGAAGACGGCGTATATTCAAGAATTTTATCATTAAACTGAATAATGATACCAGCTGAATTATAAGTTTGATAGACAAAATCACACATACCGTTTAATTGTTTTGATACTTCATTAATAACTTCGGCAAGGTTTTCAGTATTGTTTTGCCCAATTTTCACAATTACAACTGTACGATTATGCACTTTTTCATAAATATTCTGAAAACTTTTACGAACTAATGCAATGTGGCTTAAGGCTTTTAACTGTGCAACATGTTTAAGAATGACTTGCATCTCTTTTGATATACCAAAAATATCCATTTGATCCATCAAAATTAACTCATTCATAGTTTGTGAGAAATTAAGTATTCCGTCAAACCCGAACATTTCCTGTAAAAGTGCAAAGTGTTTTTCATATGGAGTTGCAACAATGCAAGTTTCAGCAATTTTTTTTGCAATAAAGTAATTAGAGCGCGGTTTCATAAGTTATAAATTAAACCATTGTTTTAAATCGTTGAGCAAATCACACTTTTCCCAAAGGAAAAGATTTTTTTGTTCGTCAGTATCTCTTCCAAAATGACCAAAGCTTGCAGTAGGTTTGTATATTGGGCTATTTAATTTTAGTTTTTGCCTTATTCCTTTTGGCGTTAGGTTAATATTTTTAGAGATAAAATCAGAGATATCGGAATCTTTTACAATTGCAGTATTATGTGTGTTGACATAAATTGAAACAGGTTGTGCAATGCCTATTGCATAAGAAAGTTGAATTGTACACCTTGTGGCAAGGTTTGCATGAACAATATTTTTAGCGAGATATCTTGCAATATACGCAGCAGATCTATCAACTTTTGTTGGGTCTTTACCTGAAAATGCACCTCCACCATGCGGAGCAGAACCTCCGTAGGTATCCACAATAATTTTTCTACCTGTAAGACCGGTATCAGAAACAGGACCTCCGATTATAAATGTTCCTGCCGGGTTAATAAAGATTTTATCTTTTATTGGCATGTTTGGAAGGGTTTTTTCAAGAATAGGCAAAACTTTTGCTTTAACATCAGTTAGTGAAAGATTTTTGGAATGCTGCGTTGAAACTACAACTGCATCAATTTTTGACGGAATACCGTTAATATACTCGAATGTTACCTGAGACTTTGCATCTGGACCGAGTCCATCAATGCCTTGAAGATTTTCTAGGATTTTATGAGAATAAAATATAGGTGCAGGCATAAGTACATCTGTTTCTCTACAAGCATAACCAAACATAATGCCCTGGTCTCCAGCTCCCTCTTCTTTGTTATCATTTTCATCAACACCTTGTGCAATTTCAAAAGACTGGTTATGGATTAAGTCCGTTACTTTAACATTATTATAAGAAAATCCTTCATAGTTATGACCAATTGCCTTAAGAGTGCTACGCACAAGATTTTCAACATCTTGCTTGATAATTTTGTGTTTTTTTAATCTAATTTCACCACCAACGATGACATTATCCGTGGTTACAAAACACTCAAATGCACATCTTGCATCACTTTCTTTAGCAATGCAATAATCTAGTAGTGCGTCTGATAGAATATCACAAGTTTTATCCGGGTGACCGGGTGCAACAGATTCGCTTGTAAAAAGATAATGACTCATTTTTCTTAAATTAATTTTAGTACTAGTTAGCTACAATTCCATTTTTTTTGGAGAATACATTTGAAATAGTCAATAAAATTCTTGACTATTAAGAGACTTTTTTGTGTTTTCTCTAAAAAAGATATATGAAAATATTTGGAACGGACGGGATTCGTGGTAAAGCAGGAATTGGGTATATTACACCGGAATTTATGATACAAATTCCTTGTGCAATTGCCCAAATGAATAATATAAAAACAAAAAGAGTGATTATTGGAAAAGATACACGCCTTTCGTGCTATTCAATTGAAAGTGCATTAACAGCAGGTTTTACTGCAAACGGTTTTGAGGTTATTCTTACGGGACCAATTCCAACACCTGCAATTTCAATGTTAACAAGATCACTCAGAGCAGACTACGGTATAATGATTTCTGCATCACATAATCCTTATGAAGATAATGGTGTAAAAATATTTGGAAGTGATGGAGTTAAGATTTCATACGATACCGAAAAGACAATTGAGGAGTATATTACAAAACAGCAGATACACTCATATATTACCGGCAAAGAATTTGGAAGAGCAAAAAGACTTGATGATGTTATTGGCAGATATGTTGAATATATTAAATCCAGTATTTCAAATAATGAAGAATTTTTAGGATTAAAGGTATTACTTGACACAGCAAACGGTAGTGCTTATAGAATTGCACCCGAAATTTTTTGGGAACTTGGTTGCAGTGTAAAAACATTTAATAATACACCAAATGGTGTAAATATTAATGAAAACTGCGGAGCAACACACCCGGAGTTCTTGGCATCAAAGATGAAAGAAGAGGAAGCTGATATTGGAATTGTACTCGACGGCGATGCAGATAGGTTGATTGTTATTGATGAAAACGGTGAAATTCTTGATGGAGATTCAATCATAGCAGCAATTTCATATAATATGAAGAATTGCGGGAAATTACAAAAAAATGGTGTAGTGGTAACGGTAATGTCAAATCTTGGGTTTGAACAATATATGAATTCCATTGGCATTAATAATGTCATTCGTACAGATGTGGGGGACAAGAATATTACACAAAAATTAATCGAAACCGGGTACCAAATTGGCGGAGAGCAATCAGGTCACATTATTATTCCGCAGTATTCATCAACTGGGGACGGTATTCTTTCAGCAATTCAACTCATTTCAGCAATGAAATCGCAAAAATGGAAAGCTAGTGACATTGGAAAATTATACAAAAAAGTTCCGCAAGTTTTGCATAATGTTGTTAATCAAGAAGCAACAAGGGAGCTAATGGAGAGTTTATCCAAAAAATACTCTAACAATGAAACAAGAGTATTAATTAGAAGGTCCGGAACTGAACATTCAAAAGTAAGAATTATGATTGAAGGAAGTGGAGATATTCACTCACTTGCTCATGTCATCGAACATGAATTAATAATTTCATGAGATGTTTTTATTTCAGGTAAAATATCATTCGGAGACTTCTGCATGCAATAATGTTTTGCGGTAACTTCCACAACAACAGTTTTTGGTAAAAGATACTTATTAATACATTCTGTAATTTCAACAGTCATTTCTTCTTGAAGCTGCAAACGTCCTGAAAAAGCATTTACACATTCCACAATTCTTGAAAGCCCTATAAGCCATTCGTTTGGAGTATATGAAACGGTAATGGTGCCAAGGATCGGTGTCATATGATGTTTGCAATGGCTAAGGAATTTTATGTTTTTAAATTCAATCGGGCTGTTTAATTTTTTTATATTCGGAATTTTATTTTTGAATATTTCCTCAAAATTTGCACTATACCCTGAAAAGCTTTCACGCATTTTTTCTGAAACTCTTTGGCAAAAAATTGCATCATTTTCTGTTTGAAGATTAAGTTCTTGAATTATTACAGAAATTGCTTCTTCAAGTTTAGACATTATGTTTTTTTAACAACTATGAATAAGTTTATTCTGGATTTGAGAAATGTCAAATGCCCAATGAATTTAGTTTTGGTGAAAAAAGCAGTACACGATGGCTCTTTTGCAAATGGAGGAAAAATTATTGTTGAAGACGAAACTGCCCGTGGGAATATTATGAGGTATTTGGGGGTTAGGGGAATTGAGTTTGAGGTGGAAGATAAGAGTAATTCAATTGTCATTATATAGTAGACTGAAATCAAATGGAATGGAAAAGCTAACCTTGGAAGATATTTGTTTTTCGTTTGATTGATTTTTATCAATATTGCCACTCACAACAAAAATCTCACTTTTAATTGTGCCATTTAAAGAATCTACATCTTTTACGATGGTGTTAATTTCAAATGCTATCATTGTTTCTTTGTGATTTTGTGCATTACGTATAGGGTGTCGCTTATTATTGTAATTATCGCACCCGATTAAACTTGATATATCAGTCTGCGATTGCAAAACTCCATCACATATTTCACTTATCGCACTCCTAACAAACTCTGACAGCTTCACACTCATACCCCCCAACTAAAACCCCTTCACAACGGTATCAATTGCTTTAAGTTGTTTTAGGAAGGTTTCAAATGTTTCAAGTTTGAGCATAACGGGACCGTCCGACGGTGCGTTATCAGGGTCTTGATGGACTTCCGCAAATACACCTGCAATTCCGGTTGCAATGGCGGCTTTGGCAAGGGTTGGGGCGAAATCTCGGTTTCCACCCGAAGCGGTTCCCATTCCGCCCGGCATTTGGGTTGCGTGTGTTGCATCAATTATTACTGGGTATCCGGTTTTAGACATTATTGGGAAAGAACGCATATCCACAACAAGGTTATTGTAACCGAATGAGGAGCCTCTATCTGTTAAAAGAATTCTTTCGTTTTTACAGTATTCCACTTTTTTAACAATGTTTCCAACCTCCTGCGGGGAAAGAAACTGCCCTTTTTTAATATTTACAACTTTGCCGGTTTGAGCAGCCGCAACAATAAGGTCAGTTTGCCTGCATAAAAACGCAGGAATTTGAAGAATATCAATAAATGGAGCAATTTCACGGCACTGTTCTTCGGTGTGAATATCTGTTAGTACCGGAACTTTAAATGTTTCTTTAATTTTTTGAAAAATTGGAATGGAGTTTTTTAAGCCAATTCCTCGCTTTCCTTCAACGGAGGTACGGTTTGCTTTGTCGTAAGAAGTTTTAAAAATAAACGGAACGCCTATCTTTTCTGCAATCTTCAGAAGGCTTTCTGCCATCATCATTGAATGTGCTTCGCTTTCCATTTGGCATGGCCCTGCTATTATGCAAAACGGAAGATTATTCCCAAATATTACTTTTTCAGAAATTTTAATGTGTTTCATGATTTTACTATCAAAGAATAGTTGTCTATAAAAAATAACAACAGAGATGTCAATATCTTTAAGGCAAAGCTTGACAAGATTGTTTAGATTTAATCTAATTATATTAATTTTTACATTCAAATGGTATGTTACAATATAGTAAAAACAAGTGGGAATTCTATCTTCATCCAGATGGTGGATGGGTTTGGAAAAAGACCACACCAAAAGGTGCTATCACCTATTCAGCATTCAGATTTATTTCCAAAGATTTTTGCATAAAAAATGCAAAAATGAACGGGTACAATAACGCTGCAGAAGACTTGCAACGCTTTAAACCCGGAGAGGTGGATTTTGGACAATAGTAAATTCGTACTAAATTTGTCAATATTTTGGAAGGGTTTTCAGGTGTTTGTTATCTATATTTACCAGTATTTGGAACATGATGCGAACCTTTTGCATTGGCAAAAACAGCCGTATAATGTGTTAAATATAACACAAGAGATACAATAAAGATTTTTAGTATTTCATGTTGGCAGAATAATAAGTTGGAAATTAATACAATGTTACAGCTTAACTGCGAAGTAATTCATTAATTGAAGTTTTTGATCGGGTTTGGTCATCAACCTGTTTAACAATTACAGCTGCATAAAGGCTCACGCCGCCGGTGCTTGGAATTGAACCAGAAACAACAACGGAGTTTTTCGGTACAATACCGTAGGAAACTTTGCCGGTTGCACGGTCAATAATTTTGGTAGATTTCCCAATATACACACCCATACCAATTACAGCACCATCTTCAACAATTACACCTTCAGCAATTTCACTTCTTGCACCTATGAAGCAGTTGTCTCCAATAATAACAGGGTTTGCTTGAAGAGGTTCCAACACTCCTCCAATTCCTGCACCACCGGAAATATGGCAATTTTTTCCAACCTGAGCACATGAACCAACGGTTGCCCAAGTATCAACCATTGTGCCCTCGCCAACATATGCACCAATGTTCACAAATGAAGGCATAACAACTGCACCCTTTCCAATAAAAGATCCATAACGAACAACAGCCCCCGGAACCATTCTAAAACCTGCGTTTTCAAAATCTATATTTTTCCATCTACTGGTTTTAAGTGGTACTTTGTCGTACCATCTTAACTGAACTTTTGTCTCGGAAATAGAAGATTTTTCTAAAATTCCGTGTTCGTTTGTAACAGATGTAAATTGCTCAACCGGTATATAAGATTCAAGAGGAACGGCAATAATTGATGTTTTCATCATGTTCATATATAGTAAGATTGCTTTTTTTGCGTCTTCGTCAACAACCCAAGAATTTTCAATCTTATTTGCAATTCTTTTTTTACCGGAATCGATTTCTGCAACGAATTTACTTATTTCTTCTGCAACTTTTGCAGTGTATCGTATTGTTTTGCTTTGCATTTCCGCAAAATATTCAGAAATTTTAGATTGCTCTGTCATAATAGAAGGATTATATTAGTAAGTTATCTTAAAATGTTAAGATACCAAAGAAAAGTCAAGGGGTTTATTTAACAGAAAATTTATATACATGCATTTCATGGATAATATACCATAATTTCATTCTGCGTGTAACAAAATTTTGATCCTCGTCGTATATATCAAGGTATTTCCAGATTTTATCTGCAAAATCAAGAATATATTCTGCATATTTCCCACGATAATTCTGCTTTAAAAAAGTAAGGACTCTATAAACCGCAATATCAATTTTATGGCTTTGAAGATAATCAAAGTATAAATCAAGCATTCCAAAAACTTTTTTTGTTGTTCCGTTAATTTCTGAAATATTAACTTGCATAAGAAAATCTCTAATAACCTTTTTCAAAATATTGCACATTGTGTTTTCGTAATTTAGTGTTAACGAAAAAAGGGTTTGATGTTTTATATCATATTCAGATATAAATTCCCCAAATGAGATATTATTTTCTTGATTGGCTTTTAAATATTCTTGAAGAAATTCCATATGAATATATTATATATAAATTTTTTAAATTAAATGGAAACTATTTTCAATAGAAAAATAATATTTAAGAGGAAGCAAAAAATTAATTTTGATAATTCTTTTTATAAAGAAATAGAAAAACAAATTTTTGAAGAATTATTAGATTATTTTTTTATTTTTCAAAAATTAGAAAAAATAAAAAATATTTTAATATTAAATTCGAAAAATAATTTTTTGGAAAAACAATTAAATGAGTATTTATCGAAAAATAAAAACAATTCAGAAAAAATAAATTTTAATTATTTGGAATTTTTAGAAAATGACCAAGAAAATATAAATAATATTTCCAAATTAAAAAAAAATAATTTAATTATTGGAATTAATTCATTACATAATGTAAATTATTTAGAAAAATATATTGTGTCCGTAAAAAATAATTTGGAAGAGGGCGGAATTTTTTGCGGTAATTTTTTTGGAATAAACAATTTATTGGAATTAAAAACAATAATCACAAACAATGATTCAATTTTTTCAAAAAATATTTATCCTCGTTTTAACCCAACAATATCACCGGAGTCTATTTCGCAAATTTTACAAAAATTCAATTTCCAAAATATTGTAATTTTTCCAGAAAAAATAAATTTTGAATTTAACTCATTTAGCAGTGCCATGAATTTCTTACAAAACATCAATGAAAGAAATTATTTAATCACTGCGCAAAAAACTCCTCCAAATAAAAAAATATTCATGGAAAACATGCCAAAGAAAATTAACCTTGATTTTGAAATCATAAAATTCTACTGTATTACGGGTAAAGTATAATTAAACAAATGATTAAAATAATTTTGATCCTTTTCTTGGCATCACTAAATACTCAAGCAAATGACTTTTTTAATAACCCACATCTTATCGCAATCAATAAAGAGCTTCAAAGTATCAATTCGTTGAAGGCTAATTTTCGCCAAATGTATGGGGAAGATATGGAAACCGGCACAATTTTTTTTAAAAAAAAACAAGGTCTTTTTGTATATTATAATACTACACCAATTTCAATATTAGTTAATAAAAGTGCAGTAACGTATTACGATTCCAAGCTTGACCAAAAATCTCAAATCCCCACAAAAGAATCCGCCTCAGAAGTTTTCGTTGAAACACTTGGAATCACTGAAAAAAAATTTGATATACTGGATATCAAAGAACTTGATGAGGCTGTAGTAATTGTAGGAAGCTTAAAAAAGAGAAAATCCGAAGGAGTTTTTACAATGTATTTTTCTAAAAAAGATTACACCCTAAGAAGGTTGGATATTAAATCACCGGAAGATGACAGTATAGTTCAAATTGACATCTTCTCCCACTCTAATGAAAAAATTTCAAACGAAAGATTTAAGGCAATTAATATTGAAAAATCTTCAGTTTAAAAGGTATTAACAATTAATGCTTTAAATAGTTCACCCATTTGGCTCTCATCAATTAAACGCAAAATTCCTTCTTGATTTTCCGGTATTACCAATTCCTTAATTCCATTTTGAACAAGAAATTCTTTTTGCGTTTGTAACTGAACTTGAAAATTGTTTTTTTGAAAAAAATCGGAAAAAATTGCAAAATTTACAAGATGTGTAATATCCATCTCCCCAACATTTTCTAAAATATTTGTAATCTTGCTACCGTTAAAAATTCCCTGAAGAGTTGATATATTTTGTTCTTCAAAAAAACCGTAATCAAATGTTAAAAAAATAGATTTATTATTTTTCATAATATTGCCAATTTCTTGCAGAATATTTATTCCAAAAAATGGAATTTCCAGGATATCATTTTTTTTTATTTTTTTATTTTTTTGAATTAAATGTAATTTTTCGGAATTAAATTTAATTTTTTCAAAAATAAATTTATTATTTACTTCGGTAACAATAATTTCAAAAAAATCATACCCGTCAAAAAAAAATTGTTTTACTGGAAGGGCATCAAAAAACTCATTTGAAAAAAATATGCATAAATTATTTTTATTTTTTATTAATTTATTTTGATTTTCTAAAAATTCAGAAAACTCAGAAATATTACCCCAAAAATTTTTAATAATTGGGATATTTTTTAGTGTATTTTTTTGAACACACACAAGGGTGGGTGAAATTTCAATTGAATGAAAATTTAATTTTTGGATTATTTTATCAATTTTTGGATTATTGATTTTTTTTAAACTAATTAAAAAATTCAGAATATCAAAAGCCAATTTTCCGGAGCCGCCACCAAGTTCAATTAAATGAATTTTTTCAAATTCTTCAATGTTTTTTATAGCAAAAATTTTATTAAAAATAAAGTTTGCAATAATTATTCCAAAAGCATTTGATATTTCCGGAGATGTGATAAAATCTTTTTTTATCGGATTCTGTTTTGCATAATATCCATATTCAGCATGACACAATGCCAAAAAAATAAATTCATCAAGTGGAATAAACCCATTAATTTTTATTATATTTGAAATATATTTTTGCATGGTCTTCTATAAATTCTTTTTTCGGTAAAAATATAATCAAGGGGGATGTCGTATTTTGTATTTTCAAAATTTACTTTTTGAAATTCAAATGCAACCCCAATTTTTAATATTTTTTTATTTTTTAAATATTTATCATAAAAACCCCCACCATACCCAATTCTAAAACATTTTTCATTAAATGCAATTAATGGAATAATAATAATTTCAGGAACCAAGGTATTTTTTTTGAATTTCGGTTGAATTATTTTATTTTCAAAAATTAATTCTGGAATTTTTCTGAATTGTAGAAAATCATTTTTTATTTTTTTTGAATTAAAATTAATTAAGTTTTTATTTTTTTTATTTTCCAAGAAACCCGAATTAATTTCGGAAAAATACATTTTATTTTTTTCGGAATTATTTTTATTTATTTGCGTTTTTGGTAAAAATAATTTTATTCTTTTTAAATTAAAAAAAGTATCTGAATTAATTTCATTATTTATTGGAAAATAACAACCGATTTTTTTATTAATTAAATTAATTTTTTGAATTATTTTTTGATTAATTAAAAAAGAATTTTTATTAATTATTTTCTTGTTTAATTTTTTTCTTTTTTGTAAAATTAATTTTCTAATTTCTTTTTTCTCCACTTTATTTTTTCATAATTATTTTTTATTTTAGGAAATTCAAAAAATAAATTAATTGCATTTTTTTAAAATTACAAAAAATATTTTTTATTTATTTTATGTCAAAAAAAAGCTGTAACATACACTTGGTATCGGATTCCACAGGCGACACCCTTCTAACATATACATCGGCAATAATTTCACAATTTCCAAGTGTGGATTTCAAAAAATTTACATGGTTTCTAATAAGAACACAGCCTGAATTTGATCTTATAGTTAAAGGTGTACAAAAAAGCCCAGGAATTGTTATGTACACAATTGTTTCACCAAAGTTTGAGGAAATTCTACAAGAAATATGTTCAAAATTAAATATTCCGTGCATTCCAATACTCTCAAAAACAACAAGAACATTTCAAAGATATTTGGGTGAAAAAAGCGTAGATTTGGTTCGAAACATAACATTAAATGAAATTCCGGAAGGTTATGTGAATCGCATTGAAGCAATTAACTATACCATAGCACATGATGACGGTGCAATGCTTGATGACTTAGAAGAGGCAGATATTGTCATTATCGGTGCATCAAGAACATCGAAATCTCCTGTAAGTATATATCTTTCTTACCGAGGATATAAAGTAGTAAATATTCCATTTATATCCTTGGAAACATTTCCATCTTGTATTTTTTCGTTAAAAAAACCACTCATTGTTGGCTTAGTTGCAGACCCAACAAGGCTTGAGTCTATAAGAAAAACAAGAATATCATCTCTTCATGGAGAAAGCGAAAAGTCTCTTTATACCGATATTGAAAAAATTAAGGAGGAAATAGCAGAATCAAGAAAACTTTTTACAAAATTACAATGCCCTGTTATTAACATTACAGAAAGATCTATAGAGGAAACGTCTGTATTTATCATGAAACAGTTGACGAAAAAAATTATTTTACAAGAAGATGATGAAAGTGTGTCGTTTTAGGTTGTGTTGCAGGTGATCTACCGCTTGCAATGGTGGGTCCGGCGGGACTTGAACCTGCGACCTCATCCTTATCAGAGATGCGCTCTAACCAGCTGAGCTACGAACCCATTATTTCTTGCTATCGCTAAATTAGCATAAAATAGAAATCAAGCTTTTTTTATAAAAAAGCCCCATAAATCAAAGAAGTATATATCTGTACAGCATTTGCACCGTTTTGCATTCTATCTTCTGCATCAATATGATTGAATATACCACCAACAGAGATTACAAACTTATTTTTATCTTTTAAACTATGAAAATGCTTTAACAAACTTTCAGACTTCTCTTTCAATAATAAACCCGAAACACCACCCAGGTTAGAGTTTTTAAATTTATTAGGAAGATGGGATTTATCTATCGTTGTATTTGTTAATACAAAACCTGCAATGTTGTATTTACAAGAAATATCATATATATCTTGAATATTTGTAACATCTGGTGAAATTTTTAATAGAATTGGCGTTGATATATTGCGAATTGTACAAAAATCATCAATTGACGACAACAATTCTTCAAGCATGTTGTTATTGTTAAGGGTTTCCCTTAAATTTGGAGTATTTGGAGACGATATATTAATAGTGATATAATCACAGTGTAAATAAAATTTATCAATTAAAAGAAGATAATCTGCATTTGTACCATCTTTATTTCTTCCAATATTAACACCCAAAATTTCATCATTTTTTCTTTTATATTGTTTAATCATTTTTAGTGCATAATCACTTCCTTTGTTTGGAAAGCCCATAAAATTCAAAAGGGATTTTTGTTTAACAAAGCGGAAAATTCTTGGTTTTTTATTACCACTCTGTGGTTTTGGGGTAACAGTTCCAACTTCCACAAAGCCAAATCCCATTTTAAAAAGACCTTTTATTGCTTGGGCGTTTTTATCAAGCCCTGCAGCCACTCCGTAGTGATTTTTAAGCTCCCTGCCAAAGAAGTGTGTTTTTACCTGGGGAATATTAAGTTTTGGCATTAAAAACCAAAAGTACCTAGCAGTAAAGATAAAAATAGAATGTGAAAGCTCAGCAGGAAATAAACGCAAACACAAAAGTAAAAACTTAAAAATCATTCTATTCATTGAATAAATACAAATAAAACTTGCATTTTTTTGAGTTATTTTTTAACTGTTTTTACTAAATTTAAATTTTGCAATGGAAAAGTTTATAAAAACAGAATCAAATATAGCTATTCTTGAAATAGATAACATCGACACAGATATGATTATTCCAAAACAATTTCTTAAAACACTAAAGAAGTCAGGCCTTGGTGAGAAGTTGTTTTATGAAATGCGTTATTCTGAAAAAGGAGAAAAACTTAAAGATTTCATACTAAACCAAGAGGAATATGCAAATACACAAATACTCCTTGCGGGAAATAACTTCGGTTGCGGTTCCAGCAGGGAACACGCACCATGGGCAATTAAAGACTTCGGATTAAAAGTTATTATTGCAAATTCTTTTGCAGATATCTTTTACGGCAACTGTTTTAAGAATGGAATTCTACCAATAATACTTCCAAAAGATGAAACAGATGCCATAAAAAAGCATGTATCTAAAAACCCAAATTCATTCACGATCGATCTAATATCTCAAACCATACAATCAAGCGATGGATCTCTTTTTATTAAATTTGAAATACCCGCACAAAAAAAAGAAATACTCCTACAAGGATTAGATGATATTACTGAAACATTACAGCACTTAAATTTAATTAATGAATTTGAAGAAGGAGATAAAAACATAAGACCGTGGATCTATGGCTGAAAATAAAAAAGTTACACCGCCAACACAAAAAACTTATATTCAAATTAAAAAAGGTTGGGCAAAGGATCGTAATGCATTTATTGCAATGCAAAGAAATTTCTTTGTTATTCTTTCTATTGCAGCAATGTTTGGCGTTGTTATTGCAATGATAGTAATTAAATCAATGGTTGAAAAAAATGCAATAGAACCTTATGTAATATCCGTTAACACTGCAGATAAAATGCCCGTAAGCATATCATCACAATCCATAAAAGAGTACGCAACCGCCAATTCCGCAGTGATAGAGTTTTTTCTTGTGCGGTACATTAAAGCAAGAGAGGGTTATTCATTTGGAAGTTACAAATATGACTATAACATAGTTGCAAAAGCAATGTCAAGTTATGGTGTTTATAAACAATTTAGAACAGATGTTTTAAACGATGACAAAAATAACCCATCAAAACTTTTTGGTGAGGGTGGTAGAGTTGAGGTAATTATTAAACAAATATCCCATGACAGCAAAAGCAATATTGCAACCATTCGTATTGCAAAGAAAATATATATATCTGAAGTTGTTCGATCAATATTAAATTTTCAGATTAAAGTTCATTATACAATTGATGCATCAAACCTTAAGGCATCGGATATCGAAATTAACCCTCTTGGTCTTATCGTTGACACATACGATGTTACAGAGGAGAAAACAATTATAGAAGATGAAACATTCGCAAAAATATGAATATCGTAATATTGTTATTTAGCTTCTTATATATTCTGTGTGGGAATGTTTTAGCATACACAGGCGAGACCCCGGTTAATATTGACAGCAGGATTAAAACATTAATTTATAACCCAAATGAAATATACACACTTAATCTTAAAATGGGGTTTCAATCAATTATCGAGTTTTCAATAGATGAATCGGTTGAATTAATTTCAATTGGAGACCCATACCCATGGAAACTTACACCAATAGATAGACGATTGTTTATAAAACCAATACAAATTGGAACACGAACAAATTTAACTGTTATTACAAACAAAAGGACGTATCTTTTTGATATTATATCAGATACCACTTCTTCAAACAATGATTTTGATGTAATTCATGTTGTAAGATTTTTCTACCCACAAACACCAATCGATAAATCAAAGTACAGTCTTAATAATTACCTTTCCGACAAAGAAGGTACAATGATGCAAAATTTAATGGATTCACAAGGGTTGGAAAATGAAAGCACAGGAAATACAACACTAAAAAATTCATCAACAGAAAAAAACATTAAAAGGGTTGCAGTTAATTTAAATTATAGCTTTGTTGGTGAATATAACGAAATTACACCAATTGAAATTTTTGATGACAGAAATGATACATTTTTTAGGTTTAAATCAAATAACAATTCACCAAAAATATACTCAATATCCAAAACCGGTAGAAGAAAGTTATTAAAACAAAAAATTATTGGTGATTTTATCGTGGTACCAGGTGTTCATACAAAATTTCACATAAAACACGGTGTGTATGAAAATTATATATATAACGATCTCAAGGTTAACAAGGAAGAATAATGAAAATATGCATTGTTAAGGTGTCATCGATAGGAGACATATCTCACACATCGTTTGTACCACATTTAATTAAAAAATATATTCCATCTGCAGAAATTCATTGGTATTGTGACCAAAGTTTCACAGATATTATTACACACAACCCATTTATAAACAAAGTATACCAGGTATTTTCAAAAGGTACAAAACAAAACCCCGTGAAGTTTATAAAACAGCTTTTTATATTTAGGAAAATTGCCAAACAAGAAAAATACGATGTCGTAATAGACTTCCAAGGTACATTTAAAAGTGCATTAATATCTAAGGCTCTCTGTACAAACAATAATCTTTGGGGTTTTAAAAACACAAGAGACATCATTGCACACAAACTCTATAAAAAAAGTTGCAACATTCCATTACAAACCAATGTTTACAGAAGAGCGGTATCAATTATAAATAATGCACTTAATATTAATGCATCAACATCGGAAATAAAAATTCCATTTCTTTTTTGCAACAAAGAAAACCAACCACCAAACAAAAGTATTGTTATTTTTCCGTCATCAAGTAAGTTGAATAAAAATTATTCAGTAGAAAATTACAGAAAATTACTTTTGGAAATTCATAAAAATTATAACATTACACTTCTTTATGGTAGCAATGCCGAAAAAGAAATGTGCAAAGAGATATCTAAGGGATTTGATAATATCAATATTGTAGGAAATATGCAACTTGATGCTGTTAAAAATCTTATTTCCAAAACAAAGTGCGTTATTGGTGGGGACACAGGAATTCTACATATCGCATCTGCACTTGGTGTAAAAAACATTACACTTTACGGGCCAACACCCGCATACAGAACATCAATTCATAAAAAACATTCAATAACCATACAAGGAAACGGTGACGTTAATAAAATTCCAATTAAAGAGATAATAAAAGCATTAAATTTTTTAAAAATATGAAAAAAGTTTTACTTATAGGAGATGTGATGCTAGATATTAATACACATGGAATTTGTACAAGAATATCTCCAGAGGCACCTGTTGCAATTGTAAAAAAAACACACGAAATTGAAACACTTGGTGGGGCTGGAAACAACCTTGTAAACTTATTTCACTTAAATATTCCAACGGATTTTATCTCTGTGGTTGGCGGCGACAGCTATTCCATAAAAATCAAAGAAATGATAAAAATTTACGCAAAAGAGTGTAAAGTATACGAAGAAAAAAACCGCATTGCAACCGTTAAAAACAGAATTCTTGCTCAAAAACATCAGGTTTTAAGAATTGATACCGAGGACACGAATGACATAAGTAACAAGATAGAAACATTGATTATCGATGATGTTCAAAACTCAATAGATAAATACTCAATTATAATGATTTCAGACTACAATAAGGGTGTTTGCACAGAAAACTTAATTAAGGAGGTGGTAAAAATTGCTATAAAAAACAATGTTAGGGTTATTTGCGACCCAAAAAAAGCAAATATAGAAATTTACACCGGGTGTTACACATTAACCCCAAATAAAAATGAACTTGAGGCAATATACAAAAAACCCATAAAAGATACAAATGACATCAAAGATGCACTACTTTATATGCAGCAATACATTCAAAAGCCCATTGCAACGCTTTCAGAAAAGGGAATTGCATTTTTAGATGAAAATAAAAATATAGTAATATCAAAGGCAAAGGCAAAAGATGTTGTTGATGTTACCGGTGCCGGTGACACTGCAATTTCAACAATATGTTACGCTATTTACAAAGGAATGGGTTTTTCGGCTGGAATAGATTTAGCAAACAAAGCAGCCTCAATTGTTGTTTCAAAACTTGGCACAAGTTATGTAACAGAGGGGGAGTTGTTAAACAACCGTGATTCAAAAATTTTTCACAAAATAGAAGATGTTTTACCGAAAATAAAAAATAAAAAAGTGGTTTTTACAAATGGTTGCTTTGACATAATACACGCGGGTCATACAAAATACCTTAAAAAAGCAAAGGAGCTTGGGGATATTCTAATTGTTGGCATCAACTCAGATGATTCAATTAAAAGATTAAAAGGAAACACAAGACCAATTAACACATTACATGCAAGAGCTGAGGTGCTTTCATCAATGGGATGTGTTGACTTTGTAATTCCGTTTAGCGACGACACACCGTATAATTTAATAAAAAAAATACAACCAGATGTACTGGTAAAGGGAGGGGACTATAAAATTAACAATATCGTTGGCAATGATATTGCAAAAGAAACAATTGTAATTCCCTTTGAGGAGGGTTTTAGTACAACTAATATTATTAATACAATTAAACAATAATTCATCTTGTGGTTTTATACCAAAAGCTTGGAAGAAAAATGCACTCTAAAAGAGCTTTAACGACGGGTATAATATAAAAAATAGAATAAACAGGGTAAAACAACACTCCTGTAATATATTTTTTACAACGTAGCTCCTTGAAAGCCACAACATACAAAAGTGGTAACACAAAAAACAAACAAATTGAAAAAGTCATTAGAATCATTGATGTACTTTTTAACTGATTTGGAACAAAAAGCAGTATACCAAAATAAGAAATACACACAAATACATAAGATGCTAACATAAAAAACACCCATAAACAACCTATTAAATCTCCATGCACCATGTTGACCAAAAAAAAATGCAAAAATGTTAAAAAATGACCCTTAACCCATCTTGTTCTTTGATTGGAGAGGTTAAGTATATTTTTAACGGACCTTTCTTTTGTTTTGTACATTGGAACAAATGCAACACTTTTTTGAACACTATAAATTCTAAGGCCCAACTCGGCATCTTCTGTTACATTAAACGCATTCCATCCGCCAATTTTTCTAAGCTCGGAAACCTTGAAGTGATTACTCGTCCCCCCTAATGGAATTGGCGCATTTAACCTTAAACAAACAGGGAGCAATCTTTTATACCACACAAGGTAATCAATAAACTGCCAAACACTTAAAATAGTACCATCTGTAACAAATTCCAGCGGAAACTGTACACACATGTAATTTGTAGTACTTAGTACATAATGGGCGGCAAGCAACTGAAGTGAGTGAGGATTGTCTTCGGCATCATAAATCACAATGTACTCACCCCTTGCAACTTCAAGACCGTAATTACAAGCCTTTGGTTTTGTAAACGGTGGAATTTTTGGAATACACATCACTCTCTCATTTGGAAGTACTGCTTCACTTTTTAAAAAACTTAAAAGCAAAGCATCAACATCTTCACAGAGATAAATAACTTCAAAATTTGAATATTCGGTCTTAAAGATATTTTTTCTCAACCTTGAGACATCTACACATTTTTCCATAAACAATGGAACGAGTATTGTGTAGAGCGGCAAAGATGTTTGCCCTCTTAAATTAGAAACACCAGGATAAGACGTACCGGCACGAACAAAGTAACCGCAAAACAATAAAACATACTTTATTATCCCGATAAAAAGCAAAAGCAAAAGCAAAAAATTCAAGATACTTTCGATAAAAATCATACAAAACAATAACTACCGTCGTTTTACGCACACAGCCGATGTGTTACACGTGGAACTCCCAATGGAATACTTCCGATACCCATCAACGAATTGCAAATGCTCGGCGTATGTTTTTGAGAAATTGTGACCACCGTTACCGTTGGAAACAAAATATAAATAATCAGTTTCAACCGGGTTTAGAACGGCATAAATTGACTCCATAGATGGGTTTGATATTGGTCCAACAGGAAGGCCATTCATTGTGTATGTATTGTACAAGCCCACCGCTTTCAAATCCTCCCTGGTTAGTGCTCTACCGAGTTCACCAGTTTTATTACTTTCCTGGTAAATAACCGTTGGGTCAGTTTGCAACCTCATACCAATCTTCAACCTGTTTTTAAACACAGATGCAACCATGCCTCTTTCGTCACTTACGCTGGTTTCTTTTTCCACAATTGAAGCTAATGTTAAAATTTCATTTATATTTTTTAAATAAAAATTAGACATACCGATGTCCGTTACAGCTCTACTAATAAAATTCTCCATAGACTTATTAGCATAAAGCAAAACCTTACCTCTTGGGGTTTGACACCTGTGTATGTATGTTTCCGGCAAAATGCCACCCTCCGGAATATCAACAGACACAACTCCTGAAAAATTTTCATCATTCATTAACTGTGTTTTATAAAAATAAACTGTCTTACCGGGAATAAATGTAAATGCACACTTTTCAGAATCTCCCAACTTAACCCTTTTTGCAAAATCCACAAGACTCTCACCGCTATAAAACCTGTAATGACCAAATCGGACACCACGTCTCATTATAAATTTCAAATAAAACTCACCAACAACACCAACACCTGTAACATTTGAAGCTTTGATAGCAAAACGACGAACACCATCTCCGGGTAAAACCTTAATAACGCCACTGCTTTTTACTGTAAAAAAATAAGTGTAAAACACAAAAACAACACAACACAGCATTACAACAGATAATATCAACATAAAAGATTTTAACCTGTTCATAACTTGTTAACAAATACAATATACTATATTAGTAGGTATACATTGTGAATAAATATCAACACAAATATTAAAGTTATCAACACTTTATTAACATACATATACAGACATACATATTAATATTATATACGTTATACTTGATTTTATATATAATATAATAGTAATTATAAACATATACACATAGTATATATATGTTATTTTTATTAAGTATATAATATAGTAAATGATAACACTTGGAATAGAGACATCTTGTGATGAAACATCTATTTGCATTATGAAAGATGGTAATATCCTTTCGTTACAAACTTTTTCACAAATAGATTTACATAAAGTATACGGAGGAGTTGTTCCGGAAATTGCCTCAAGAGATCACCTCAATAGAGTTGACAAAGTTGCAATGCAATGCCTTCAGTTTTCTGGTGTAAAAAAAACAGATATCAACCTTATTGCTTATACAAGTGAGCCTGGTTTGGTGGGCAGCCTTCTTACTGGTATTCTTTTTGCGAGGGGTTTGGCGCTTTCCCTAGGTGTGCCAGCTATCTCTGTTAACCATATTCTTGCTCATGTTTTTACATGTAATTTAACGCATAAAGTTGATAAGAATTTTTTATGTCTGCTGGTTTCTGGGGGACATACCGCTATATTTAATGTCAAAGATTTAAAATCTTATGAAATTTTGGGTAAAAGTATTGATGATAGCATTGGTGAGGTTTTTGATAAGCTATCAAAGGCACTCGGGTTTGGCTATCCGGGTGGTACTATTATTGAAAGCCTTGCAAAATTTGGAAATGATGGTGTTTACAGGTTCAACGTTCCACTGGGAAAAAAAGATCGGTATAATTTTTCAATGTCAGGGTTGAAGACGGAGTTTTTAAAAATCATTCAAGGATTGTTTGCAAAACATAATGTTCTACATGGAACACCGTACGAAGAAGTTGTAAACAATTTAAGTGGTAAGTGTAATGGTTTTTACAGTTACGCGATTGACATTGCCAACCTTTGTGCGTCGTTTCAAAAAACCGTTGCGATGGTTTTATTGGATAGATTGCAGAATGTTATTAAGGATTTTAGCCTTAATAACAGGGTGTTTGTTATGTGCGGAGGTGTTGCTTCTAATGAGTTTATTCGTAAGGAAATGGATAAGTTTTGCAGTGAGTATGGTATGTCTTTTTGTGTTCCGGATAAGCATCTATGCACAGATAATGCTGCAATGATTGCAAACCTTGGGCAGATGATTTATGTTAGTGATGCATCTTGATAAACCTACTCAAGAACACGAGTGCAACGGATATGGTTGTTGTTACGCTAATTACCTGGTTTGTGATTGCCTGAGCGCCAATAACCTTCACAACCTCAAATAGAGTGTATGTTGTTATTAGATATGTAATTGTTTGTGCAACTTTTATGTGAATCCCCTTAAACCTGGTGTTATGAGTTGAGAAAAGCTGTGTACAAACTATTAGCGTTGCAACGAACAAAGACAGACAAATCTGTATTGTGTTTATTATCGATGCGGTTGATTTTTGATAATCATCTTGCGTTGATTGTGATTTTTTTAAAACCACATTTATATTGTTGTAAAAACCAGAGTTCTCACCTCTTACTTTAAAGTGCTGCTCCAGATCCTTTATAGATGTATTAAGTATTGTACGCTTCTGTAGTGTGTTTGGTTTTGAAAGTGAAAAAAAAGTGGTTTCATTTTCTTCGTGTTTTTGTGTTACAAAGGTGTTTTTATATTCGCTGTAATTTACAAGGTATCCACTTTCTACTTTATATTCCTTAATGCTATCAACTATGAAGCCAAATTTGTATGGTTTTATATTTTGCAAAAGGTAAAAATTTGCTCTCGATGTTCCGTCTTTTATTGATACAGACTTAAACCACATCGTGGGAATTGTTAGGTTTTCAATCTTTTTAGGATCTTTGTTTTTCGTTATTATATTTAAAACAATACCATCAAATACAAAGATATAAAAAACACTCAATATTGCAAGAACTTTAAATATTTGTAAAATAATTAGTGTTGGCGTTCCACCGTAAACTGTTATAATTTGCATTTGCACTGTATTTGTCATGTAAAGTATAAACCATATAGATGTGATTGCGACAATAAAAAACAAAGCATTGTTTGTAAATAACACCCCCCTTATAAGGCTTCCCAAGATCACCCCGGCTGGAGTGCATACATCTTGACACTTTGAAACATCGTGGGCAAGCTCAACAAATGTTGCCAAAATTAAACAAACAAATGTTATGTGTATAAATTTTGTTACAAAGGTTCGCTGGATATACCTGTTAAGTATCATGTGTGTTTGTAAATGCTCTTTGTATATATTTGTACTTTATAAAATTAATAGCAAAATGTTTAACATTGCCATCATTAATGTTTTTAAATTCCTTTAATTGCTCATAGGTTTCCTGTAAAAGCTTTTCTGCGTCGGCTATATCCATTAAAAGCATTTGTTCGGTTTTAAGCAAGATATCCTCAAAAAAATCATGCGGGAGATCTAACTTGTTTTGATCTATTTTGTATATATCCAGTATAGCATCACCTCTCTTGATATCATCTTTTAGTATATTATAAGATGTTGTTATATTTAGAGATGTATTAATATCGCCAGATGTGCTATCTGGGTGGTGTTTTGCCTGTAGTGCAACAAATTTATCATGCAGCGTTTTTAAGTCAACAATGTATGATATCGGAATGCCGAATGTGTCAAATGGGTTTTTTTGCATTGTTTTTTGTAATAATTACATACATCATTGGAATACAATGCGATATTATATAAAACAAACATAATGCGTCAACCGGAATTCCGTTATTATTACGAATGCAATAAAAAACAAATAAAATAATAAGTGCAGAAACTGTAGCATTTAATGTTATAATTGTGGCAATAAAGCTTTGTAACAATACACATTTAATTAATAGCATTAAAATTGAAGAAGTTATTAATGTGTATATTACACTTGTAATAAAATAATTCATGAGTTGTAAGCACTATTACATTCACCGGAGCTATTAAGGCCGTACTTGCATTCGCATACATCTCCTTCTCCACCGCCTGCTCCTGCTCCGCCAACAAAAACCTTAACAAGCTTGCCCGAGGTTAATGTAAGTGATGTACCTATTAAAAGTGATATTACAATACCCCAGGAAATTTTACCGATAAAAAAACCAAGGCCTGTGATGATAAACAAAAAAACAATAATGGCTTTTGTTATACCGCTGTTGACCATTTTATAAGCCTTACAAGCAACGGAAGCAACGGGATTGTTTTCTGCCATTTTTAATTTTTGATTTGTCGTTGTGGTTTCGTCTGCAAAAACAGGAATTGTTGTAATAAATGCAAAACACATAAAAAGAAAAGCAAGATACCTCATTTGTGATGAATAAACATAAATAAATGTTTTTTAAATAATTTTGAAAAAGTCAAACTATTTTAATTGACCAATGTATATTGAGATATCATACGGAAGATTGGGGATAATGTCTTTCCATTGTTCATAAAACACACTTAACCTTCCTTCGGTTTTGTACCTTCTGAATGCTTCAACGGCTTCAAGATGTTTTTGAAATTTCAATTCTTTTTCAGTATCCAGTTGCTGTGTTTTATTAAGTAGTTGTAGAAAATCATTAAGCGAGCCTTGCTTAGATACACCTCCATTCTTAAAAAGAATTGAATTCACTTCTTCACAAATAAACGGGCAAAATGGTGAATACAGAATGGTTATTCCATGTAAAATGATACAAAGAGTCATTATTGCAGATTTTTGCTCTTCATTAATTTTTTGTATTTTGTCATTCAAAAGTTCTACATCTTTATAAATAAAAGCCTTTATTCCGTAATAACGAATTTTGATGAATTCAAGGTAGTTATCGCAAAATATACTCCAGAAGAATGAATCAAGGCATTTTCTTGCGTGAAAATAATCCATTTTTTCCATGAATATTTTATATTCCGTGATAGTTTTTTTGAATTCATTGGTGACCCAGAGATCAACCTCATTCACTACCTCACCTATGTTAAGTTTTTGTTGGATTTCATTTTGAAGAGCAAATTTTGTTGTATTCCAAAGTTTTGTTGTAAATTTTTTCCCAATGTCGAGACGGTCTTCACTATATGCCGAATCTGTTCCAAGCGGAGTGTTTGAGCACCAAAAACGCACAACATCTGCACCATGCTTTTGAACAAGTGCAAGAGGTTCTACAACATTTCCTTTTGATTTACTCATTTTAGATTTATCACTTGCAAGGCACCAACCTGAAAGACCAACGGTTTTCCATGGTAAGTGTTGTTGTTTTTTTAAGATATTATGTTCCACGTGGAACATTTTTCCATCGATGTTTGCAATTTCTATACCGTTACCATTTGTATTACTTGCATGTAAAACGGATTTTAATAAAGTGTAGAATGTCCATGTTCTAATAATTTCATGGGCTTGTGGGCGTAAATTAAACGGAAGATTTTCATATTTAAGTGAATTCTTTGCAATTTGCGGAGTTAACGACGATGTGAACCATGTATCAAAAACATAATGAAATTTTAAATCAATTTTTTTGTTTTTAAGTTCGGTGTTTTCTCCGCTATAAATAGCACTATATCCGTTTGCAGTTTTTTGAATATTTGAAAGTTCGGTTGTTTTGTAAATTCCATTTGGGAAAATAAATTCATAAATTTTTTCACCAACTTCATAAGTGTAGTATGGAATTTCAACTCCAAAAAAACGATTTCTTGAAATACACCAGTCTTGATTTAAGCCTTCAATCCATTTTTCAAGGCGAATTTTCATGTATGATGGCGTAAATTCAAGTTCTTGTGTAGCTTGAAGTAGAAATTTTTTAAACGGTATGGTTTTTACATACATTTGCCTTTGGTTGATTATTTCAACCGGTTTGCCTGAACGCTCCCCACATTTAACAGAATGTATAATTTTGTTTTGTTTTGAAATTAAGCCACTCTTTTGCAATTCTTCAACAAGTTTTGTTCGGGCATTAACTACCCTTAAAAACCTTCCAGTATCTTCGTTTTTGTAAAAATCGTGGTGAATTTCACCATTTTCTTGTATTAGCACTTTCGGTGTAAGCTTATGTTTTTTAATCCATTCAACATCGGTCCAGTCTCCATACGAACAACACATTACAACACCTGTTCCTTTATCTTGTTTTGCGGTATCATCTGCAAGAAACGGAACTTCTTCATTAAAAAATGGAGTTTTTAGTTTTGTAATTCCTTTAAATCTTTTATCATCTGGGTGGTGAAGTACTGCAACGCATGAAACCAATAATTCAGGGCGGGTTGTCATCACTTCAACAACTTTTCCTGTTTTTGGGCATGTGAATGGAATAAAATATTCAGTGCTTTCAAGTTCTTTGTCCTCCAAATCTGCCTGAGCAAGTGCCGTTTTGTCTTCTGTATCCCAATACACGGGAGCGTCTTTAAGATAAACTAAATCTTTGTGGTGTAAATCTGCAAAAGATTGCAACACAATTTCCTCTGTCTTTTTTGAAATTGTTTGATACTTCAAAGACCAATCGTATGAAATTCCAATTCCACGGAATAGCTCTTCAAATTTTTGTTCAACATCTTCAACAACCTTAAAACATTCTTCTTCAAATTCTTGCTTTGTGCAGTTAATTCCAACTTTTTTACCGGTTTGTTTTTCAACAAGGCGTTCCGTTGGAAGGCCGTTGTCATCAAAGCCAACGGGGTAAAAAACATTTTTGCCAGCAATACGGTTATAACGAGCAATAATATCCGCTTGAACATATGAAAACACATGCCCCATGTGAAGGTAGCCTGAAACCGTTGGGGGCGGGGTATCAATTGAAAATAATTCACTTTCTGCTGTGTCTTTTTCCACAAATTTTTGACTGTGCTCCTCGTGCACGTTTAGGTGCAGTCCGGTGCTCGCCTGCACATTCGCAGAAAAATCCTTTGCACAAAGTGAATTATGGTTTTCTGTCGTGTCTTTTTCCACAAATTTATAAACCTCCAATTCGTCCCATTTTTTATGAATTTCCTTTTCTCTTTTATCAAATTCAAAAAACTTTGTTAATTGTTGCATGTTATTCACCAAAAGTTACTTTATTTTTCATTAAATCCAATCTAACCTGAATTTTCATTCGCAGGTATTCCATAGGTCTGTCACCCTTCATTCTGTTGCAATTTCCACATAGAAGTTGGTAATTTTCCATGTAGTCTCCACCTCCTTTTGCTCTTGGTACGATATGGTCAATTTCAAAATGCCAAACATCAAGTTCAACATTACAGCCGTTACAATGACCTTCCTGTTGTTTGAATAATTTTTGTTTTATATCATTTTTTGTTTCTTTTGTAATTGGTTGTATTTCAACATCAGTTCTTTGTGGGACAAGAGTTGTGTGGGTAAAATCTTTAAACATTCCTGCATCGTCTTCAAGCCTTTGTACAAGAACTTTTGCAGCTTGAGCCTCAATATCAATGCCAATCCACTTTCTTCCAAGTTGTTGAGCCGCAACGCAAGTTGTTGCACAACCACAGAAAGGGTCAATAACAAGGCCGTCCTTCGGGCACGATGCTTTTATAATTCGGTGCATCAACGCCAATGGTTTTTGTGTTGGATAACCTGTTCGCTCTTTAGACATTGCGTTGATTGTTGGTATCGACCAAACATCGGTTGGAAGTGCGAGCTCACTATCGCCTCTATTGTTGTGATCTTTAATCATAGATCCGGCATATTCTAATCGTTTTTTTGATTGTTCTTGTAGCCTTCGCGGTTCCAACACTTCATCTGCATCAAAAAAATAATCCTCCGTTTTTGTGTACATTAAAATTACATCATGTTTTCTATTCCAGCGTTTTTTTGTTCTAACTCCCCATGAGTACGACCAAATT
>JAURNI010000035.1 GCA_030830305.1 Alphaproteobacteria bacterium
AACGCATTTTTGTATGTATCTCAACGAAACACGGTACAATATCAATGGACTTCATTTTAAATTTCAAAGCCAAAACAAAAAAATTGATGTAGCGTCAACGGATGGACACCGTCTTGCGAAATTTGAAATTGAAGATACCACACTTAAATCCGATGCAAAAATAACAATACCCCGTTCAATTGTATTAGGAATTAAAAAAGATATTCACAATGCACACAGTGAAATCATTTTTAAAATCAAAGGTGGAAAATTACAAATTCATTTTGGAAGCCATACATTGGTAACTAAGCTTATTGATGTAGATTTCCCAGATTATGAACGCATAATACCAAAGGATCACAACGCAACCATTAAGATACAAAAACCTTCTTTTCCACAATCTCTTAACCGTGTGCAAAGTATTATTCAGAAAAATTCAACCCCAGAAGTTGTTATAAACTTTGAAAACAATAAACTTGAAATGTTTTGCAATGATAACCAAAAAAAGACAAAAGAAGTGGTGGATTGTGAATTTGAAGGCAACCACTTACTAAAATTAAATCCCAGCTATTTAATAGAATGTTTACAAGGTATATCATCAAAAGAATTAGAAATTTTAGTAAAACAAGGAGACGGTTATTATCCTATTCAAATTCAAGATGCAGAAGATAAACGCTTTTTCTATATTGTAATGCCAATGACAAAATAATATATATTATATGTCAAAGTACGAAAAATACAGCTGGTTTGCAACTGCGGAAGAACAGCAAAAAGAAGAAAAGTATGTTAAAATTGCAAACGAACGAATTGCAAAACTTCAAAAATGTGGAGTTATGGATTTTGAGGCAGATGCAACGGTAGAAAAACAAGAAAGCCAAGGAAGTTTATTTTAATATTATGCAAGAAGATTTGTCAAAATACAATGAAGACGATGTCAAGATAGTAAAATTTCTTTGGGAAAATCAAGGGAAAAATGTTAATATTGATGATGTTGTGAAAAATCTATGTGTTAGCAAGTTTGATTTTATGCGTATTGTCAGAAGATTTAATGCACTTCACAAAGAACAAGTAAAAAAACCAATTCAACAAAGTTTATTTTAATATTATGCAAAAAGAATACAACCAAAGACAAGAAGCAAAAACAAGGGCAGAGCATTTAACGCCCGCCGATTTGCGTAAATTTGTTGCCGATAGAATTAAACAGCATAATTCAAACGCCAATTTAACCGTTTTAGAACCTGCAATAGGAAGTGGACAAATGGCTTTTGATATTAACGAACAAATATCACACATTGATGGTTATGATGTTAGCGAACAAGCCTTGAAAGTTGCAAAAGAGAATTTTCAAGACAAATTAACCGCTTTTCATCAAGATTTCATAACTTCAAAAATTGACAAGGAATTTGACATTGCACTTGCAAACTACCCTTTTAGCTTACCACCAACAGAAGAACAAAAGGAGTTTATTAGCAACGACCCTTTTTTGAAGCAGTTTTATGATAAAAACCAAAAAGAGCAAAATGGTTTGATTGATTTTAACGAACTCACTTCAAATGTAAAAGCGAACGATGTGAATGGAAAGCTTGACTTTGTGTTTATCTTGAAATCATTTTTTTACGCAAAAGAGGGTTATTATTTAGCCTTTCCGAGCATTGGTTACCGTAGTCAAGAATTGAATTTTAGAAAATACTTAATTGACAATAAGTTAATCAAAGAAATTGGACAAATTAACAATGCAGGATTTGAAAATACAACTATTTCAATTCTTTACATACACTTAACAAAGGAACCAAACGAAAAAACAAAATCTTTTACACTTGACTTAAAAACAAATGAAATGCTTGAAGGTTTTGCAACTTTTGAAAATTATACTTTTGACTACCCACGAAAGGAAGCTATAAAGGAATACATTGACCCAGCTGCCCTTGAAAAGGAAATAAGGGAAAGCGTAATAAAAAACCTTGTTAATGAAATTGGGGTATCAAGGCGTGTATATGAAATTGACGCAGAATTAAGGTATAAACTACCAACAATAGAAGAGTGGAAGCAAGAAATAATTAAAGCGGTGCGGGAATGTTAAGGGAGTTTGTCAATATTGTAAAAACCAAAACTATAACAGTGAAAATTTTAAAAGCATTGCCAATTGGAAATGAAGTTGCATTATTAACTGGTAGTAAAACAATACAGTACGCACAAGCATTGTTAGATAAAGCATTTTTAAACAATGGAGAAGTTCTTGCAATTCCCGTTGGTGGAACTTTTAATATCAAATATCACAAAGGGAGTTATTATAATGCAAATAATTACATTTTGGAAGCTATTGACAGCTTAAACGCACGATACTTATATTACACCTTGCTAAATAACGCTGTGCAGATAAGCGAGCATTACAAGGGTTGGGGTTGTAAAAAATTAAAATTAAATGACCTACTTTCGGTTGAGCTTTTTAAAAATGGAATACCAAGCTTACAAAGGCAAGCCGAAATTGTGCAAATTTTGGATACCCTAACCACCCACACCACAGAACTTACCGCAAAGCTTACCGCAAGGAAGAAGCAATATAACTTTTACAGGGAAAAACTCCTAACCTTTGGCGAAGGGGTTGAATGGAAAAAGTTGGGGTCGGTTGCAATATTTTCACAGGGGCTACAAGTCGATCCATCAGAACAATTCTTTGAAAAACAAGAAGGCTTTGTTCGGTTTTTACGGATTGTAGACTTTGTGAAAGATGACGAAATACCACGATATATAAAAAATCCTGAACAAAGATATTTAAAAAAAGATGGCGATTTGATTATGATTAGATATGGAGCAAGTGCGGCGGGAAAGGTATTTTTAAATTACAATGGAGCCATTGCAAACAATATGTTCAAAATAAATTTAACAACTGAAATTATTACCAATAAATTTTTACACGCCTATCTTTCACTTCCCAAAATTTACAATAAATTAAATTCAACCAGCGGCACATCAACAATGCCAGCAATAACTTTTGATCAAATTGGCATAATCCAAATCCCAATCCCCCCTTTGCCCGTGCAAAAGGAGATTGTGGAAACGCTTGATAAATTTGACGCTTTGACAAATTCCACAACAGAAGGCTTGCCAAAAGAAATTGAACTCCGCCAAAAACAATATGAATATTACAGAAACGAACTTTTGAATTTTGAATGAACCAACTCACTCTTTTTGAAACACGCACAGTTGACTTCAAAATAAACCACAAAGGCTTGCGTGGGGAAGTAATCAAATGTATTGAATTGTTTTATAGCACGCACAAACGCTTTCCACAACCCGCACAAAGACGGTTAAAAGGCTCGGACAATGATAGAGAGACTGTTCTTGCAAACGAAAGTTTAAAAAAATGGAAAAAGAGTTCACAAAGAGCAACTTATTCGTGGGCGTTGCGAAAAGTGTTGAAATAAGAATGTTTTATTATTTGATGGAAGAAAAAATAAAGAAATTATATTTTTTTGCTTGACTTTTCAAAATCATAGTTTATAAATATTTGTAATTAATAAAAATATATGAAAAACGAAAAAACATTCAGCGAATTGTTATCAAAAAGTATTCAAGCAAAAAAAGTTAAATGCTATAAAGATGCTAATAAACACCTTGTTGGGTTTTCCGAAGCAAGAAAAAAAGTTTTAAGCATTTTAGACTCTCAAAAAAATAAAAAAGATGGTTATTTTAAAGAGTTTGCAGAAAACTTCATTATTAAAATTCAAGAGCAAAAATTTTATGTTGATAATACTCAAAAAGAAGGTTTTGTAATTAGCGATAATATATCAAAAAAAGTACTTTATCTTTCAAGTATGACATCATCAAAATCAATTACAATATCTATTGCTGAGCTTATTAATAATTTTATAAATAACAATGTTAAATTTTATACTTACAAAAACACCCCGTTTGGAGACATTTTTTCACAAATTAATTAAAAATTGATGTGAAGTATATGCCTAAAAAAATCTCAATAGAAAACTATTCAAGACGGCGTGGTTTAATATCCCACACTGTTAAGATGGCAAACACAACAGCTTCAGGAAAACTTGCAAGTGAATATTTTGATTTGATAAAGTTAGGTGCAGAAAGCCCACACGCAGGAACCCTTGAGTATTTAAAAAAATGTGAAGAGTTGAAAAAAATGCAAAATGGTAATTATATACTTATTTAATGAAATTAAAAATTGACTTTTTGCTACAAGTATCATTTTTTGCCAAAAACATCTGAAAGAAAAAAAATGGCAAAAGCACAAAATAAAAACTTACATAAGGCAAAACAAGGGAAAAACGAT
>JAURNI010000036.1 GCA_030830305.1 Alphaproteobacteria bacterium
CGATACCACCGCACAACTTAGGGGAGCTTCTTGATGCAACAATTGCAATAATTCATAACCCTGAAATTACAATTGATGAGCTTATGGCATTTGTTCCTGCTCCGGATTTTCCGACGGGTGCGTATATTATTCGCAACTCGGGCATTCATAAAGCAATGCATACCGGTTACGGACAAATTAAAATTCGCAGTAAGGCAACAACGGAAGTAATGAAAAACGGTAAAGGAGTGATTATCATCACCGAGATACCGTATCAAGTTGTGAAGTCTAATTTAATTCAAGCAATTGCGGATTTAGTCAAGGAAAAGAAAATTGATGGCATTACGGAAATCCGTGATGAATCTAACAAAGATGGTATTAGAATTGTCATTGAAACAAGAAAAGATGCCAATGCAGAGGTTATTCTTAACCAAATTTACAAATTTACGCAAGCAGAAGTAAATTTTTCTGCGAATATTTTGGCTCTTTTAAACGGAAAGCCGGAACAAATGAACTTAAAGAAAGCACTTGTTGCATTCATTGATTTTCGTTCGCAGGTTATTACAAAAAGAACGCAGTTTTTGCTTAATAAAGTTAAAGATAAAGCACATGTGTTGATTGGCCTTTGCGTTGCGGTAGATTTCATCGATGAAGTTGTTCGCATAATTCGTTCAAGTAAAGACACAGCTGAAGCAAGAAATAATCTACTGTCGAGCACGTGGAATGCGGAAAAGGTTGTTTCCTTGATTTCCCTTGTAAGTGATAAAAGAAACGAGGTAACAAACAATCAGTTTAAATTTACGGAAGAGCAGGTTCGTGCAATTTTAGAAATGAGGCTTGCAAAATTAACGGGCTTGGAAAGGGACTCGATTGTTAAAGAACTTGAGGCACTTGCAAGTGAAATTCATAAATATACAGAAATTTTGACAGACCATGCAGTATTTACAAAACTCATGATTGATGAACTTGTTGAAGTTAAAGAGAAATTTGCAACTCCAAGACGCAGTGAAATTCTGGACGATGCAGATGAAATTGATATTGAATCTTTAATTCATAAAGAAGATATTGTTGTGTGTTATACAGCAAATGGATACATTAAACGCAGTTCGCTTTCTGAATATAATACTCAAAAAAGAGGTGGAAAAGGTAAGGTTTCAATGAAAACTAACGATGAAGATACCATTGCTCAAACATTTGTTGCAAATACGCACACAGATATTCTATTTTTTACAAATATTGGTAGAGTTTATAAACTTAAGGGTTATAAAATACCTGAAGGTTCTGCTCAAAGTAAGGGAAGGGCAATTGTGAACTTACTCAGTATGCAAAGTGGGGAAGTAGTCTCGAATTTTCTTGCAATTCCTGAAGGCATGGACGACCATACAAACTTAATTTTTGCAACAAAAAATGGAATGATTCGTCGTTCTAATGTTGATGATTTTAAAAATGTTAACTCAAATGGTAAAATTGCTATATCATTAGACGAAGGTGATACTCTTGTAAATGTTCAAATAGCACACGATTCCCAGCACATTCTGCTTGCGTCAAGAGTAGGGCAAGCAATTCGTTTTCCAATTGAAAGTATAAGGGTTATTAAATCTCGTTCTTCTCAAGGTATTATTGGTATGAGGCTTGAAAACCATGATGAAGTTGTTTCCTTAAGTATAATAAATAATCAGGGTAATGTAGAAGAGAGTCAGCTTGAGCAGTTTCTTTCAATTTCGCAATCGTCAAGGTCAAAAATTCTTAATATGAGTGAAAATCAATTAAAAAGCTTGGCTGAATCTTCGAATCTTGATGTTCAAACTTTGCAGTTTTTAGCACAGAAAGAAGAATTTCTTTTAACAATTACAGAAAACGGTTTTGGAAAAAGAACATCAACTCATGAATATCGAATTACAAACCGTGGTGGAAAGGGTGTAAAAAATATTATTACAAGCAAAAGAAACGGCTTTGTAAAAGCAAGCTTTATTGCTCAAAATGAAAATGATATCATAATTTCTGCTGCTTCCGGTAAAAATGTTCGTTGTAGTGCGGAAAGCATTTCAATTACGGGTCGTTCTGCTCAAGGGGTAAAAATTATTTCTCTTGATGAAGGTGACAAAGTAATTTCTGTTATCAAAGTTGAAGCAGGCGAGACAGAAGAGGAAGTTCACATTGAAAGTTAAAAAGCGGAGTCCCGTACTCCGAAGAACTCGAATGGAGAGTGAAACTCGGAAGCGAAGAGAATTCGTAGTGAGTAGGGACGAAGAATTGTTTTAGGTAGAAACTTATGACAAACAATGAAATTCTGCAAAACTTTATTGCAAATTTAGGAGTTGATAAATCGCCAAATACAATTGCTTCTTATGAAAATGACTTAACACTTCTTTTAAAATTTCTTTTGGGGAAAAAGAAAAGCTTTTTGGATTGCATGCAAGAGGATCTAATTGAGTATTTTTCTGAATATTTTATTAAAGATAAATACAATTTTATAAAAATTGTAGAAGCAACAACGATTAGAAGGAAAATTTCATGTTTTCGTGCATTTTTTAGCTTTTTGTTTGATAGTAACTTAATTGTTCAGAATCCGATTGAAGAAATTGATATACCGAAGAAATCTTTAAATTTACCGTTCTATTTAACAGAAGATGAAACTCGAATCCTTTTTGAATATACCAATTCTTTAAATACAAAGGACGGAATTCGAAATAACGCAATTTTGCATATTTTATATTCCGGTGGGCTAAGAATCTCAGAGTGCATTACACTTTTACTCACCGATGTACTTTTTGATGGTACAATCAAGAAAAAAGTAATTATTCTTGGTAAGGGAAATAAAGAAAGATTGATTTTTTTTGATAAACCTACTCAAAAAGCTGTTGAGAAATATCTTTCAATTCGCGATTATTTCAGGTCGCTTCCTAAAAATGGTTATCTTTTTTGTTCAGATTCTAAATCTGGTCACATTACAAGAGAAAGTGTGTTTATGAACTTAAGAAAGATTGCTTACAGGGTAAGTCTTCCGGACAAACTTTCTCCGCATAAGCTAAGGCATTCATTTGCAACGCATTTGTACCAGAAAGGAATGGATCTCCGTATGCTTCAAATTCTATTAGGACACAGCGACATTTCCACAACGGAAATATATACCCATATTAAAGCTGATGACATTAAAACTACAGTGGAAAAATTTCACCCGATGTTTCGAAAGTAAAAATCTCATTGAATTTATATTTAAAATATGCAATACTGTATTTGTTAGTTATTAAATGTATGCAAAGTAAAAAAAGCTTATTTGAAAGAATATTTGGCTGTTGTTCTGGTGGTAATGATACCACCGGTGAATTACAGTTTAACCAGCATCATGGAAGTGATTTAATTTTTGTTTGGACAAATAAAAGTAGTAATGGGGAAGTTCCGAATGTTATCCAAGGAAAAGATAAAAAAAGAAATAATTCCATGGCTTTTTATGGTCTTGATAGTATTATGAGTATGGCATCTGCTGGTGGATTGGGTGGACAAACAATTATTTATTATGATTGCAAGGATCAATTGAAAATGATGACATCATCAAACACTGAATTTGTAAAAAATAATATAGAATTTAGACATGTGAGTGAACTCTTTAATAAGAAACTTCTAATAGATGGTATAGACTATATGCCGCAAATGAAAGCAATATATAAATATGAAATGAATTATGAGAATGGTAAAGCAGCTTTTGCAGCGAATGTTATTAAACTGCTTGCCTCACATTTTCATAAAAACACCGGTATTGTGCTTGATATGGGTGTTACAATTGACTGTAAAAATTACAATGAAAGAGATGTTTTAAAGAAATTATTAGAAAGTAACACTTATCTATCGTATGGGAATGCTTCACCTATTTTTGCCAATACAACGATTGATCGCATCAAAGATTTTTGTGAACAATATGAAGTAATTTTTAATCTTCAAAATAACGGAAAACAAGAATTGGATTCAGATGATCAAGATAAAATTTATGCTACATTTCCTACGGTGCTAATGCCGGATTGGAATAAGGAAGAGGCTTTGGTAAAATTAAAAGATTGTGCATTCGGCTGTGCAGTATTTGGAAACAGAGAAAAAGACCACGAAGTATATAAAAAATATGAACAAAAAAAGCAAAAAGCAAAAAATGAAAGTGAATTTAAGAAAATCTATCCGTTAAATCGTGCTGTGGTTGGTCTTGGTAGTTGGGATAACAAAGAGCGTTGTATTAAACTTGATGGTAAAGATTTTTTTGATCAAAATTATAATACACAACCAAAAGATTTATACATTTGTAATCTATCAATTGATAAATCTCAGTCTAAATTAGGTAAAAGTGTAGTGGATTATTCTGCGCCAAAAACTCATGAAGATTTTATAACTTTAAAACGCAAAGATGGTATTAACTTTGGTAAAAGTGTTGGTATTTAACCCTTGAATTTTATTTTACACACTTTTAAATGCTGTTTTTCATCGTAAAAATGAAGGCAGTTTATCCCGGAACTTTTGATCCCATCACCCTTGGACATATTGATATTATCACCAAAGCGGAGAAAATCTTTGGCAATATAACGATTGCAATTGCGGAGGATAACAACAAAGCAAGTATATTTTCCCCTAAAAAAAGGCTGGAAATAGCACAAGAGGCAATTCAAGAATTTAACATTAATGCCACTGTTGTGGTTTTTAAGGGGTTGCTTGTAGATTTTATGCAACAAAATAATGCCGGTGTAATTGTAAGAGGTTTGCGAGCAATCTCCGATTTTGAATACGAATTTCAAATGTCTTGTATTAATTCACGGTTGAACAACAAAATTGAAACGGTATTTTTACCAGCAAAAGACGACATGCACTTTGTTTCCTCAAGAATTGTGAAGTCGGTTGCGGAACTTGGAGGAGATATTACCGAATTTGTTCCAAAATGTGTTGTAAAAGCTATGAGGGAATACTATCAAAATAAAGTTATTTAATATTTAATTCCAAGAATTTTTTAATGCTTTCTTCTTTTTCCTCCATCACCACAGCTTTTCCAATTGTTTTTAATAAAATTAATTTTATGTTTGAACTTATGTTTTTTTTATCTTTTTTCATTAAGTTCAGAACTTCTTCTGCATTTGGCGATGCTAAGTTTTCTTCCACGCAATATTGATTAATTGAAGAGTATAACCCTACTATTTTATAATGTTCTAATACATCTTTTGTATTGATTTTGGAATATTTCAGTGCTAATATCATTCCAATACCAACTGCAATTCCATGTGGTAGTTTGCCTATGTAAAGCCCTTCAAATGCGTGTCCGAATGTGTGACCGAAATTTAAAATTTCACGAATTCCGTTTGTTTCTGTTTCATCTTGTGCAACTACGCTTGCTTTAATTTTACATGATTCCAAAATAACAGTTATTAAGTATTTTTGCGTTTCTAAATCATCAAATTTGTTTAAGGAAGCAAAATTTTTAAAAATTTCAGCATTTTGCAAAAGGTAGTGATAAAATTCCTTGCTTGCAATAAAGCCGTATTTTAAAACCTCTGCATATCCGGAAATAAGTTCAATTTTTGGAAGAGTTTGTAAGAAGGAGACATCAATTAGTACATGTTTTGGTTGGTAGAATGCTCCAATACAGTTTTTGTAATGCCCAAGGTTGATTGCAACTTTTCCACCAACAGAACTATCCACCATTGAAAGTAGTGTTGTTGGAAGTTGAATAAACGGTATTCCACGCATGAATGATGATGCTACAAATCCAATAAAATCCCCAACTGTTCCACCGCCAATTGCAACAAGAGTTGTTTTTCTTGTGGTGTTATGGTTTTTAACCAGTTCTTTTGTAACAGATTCAAAATGAGCAAGTGTTTTAATATCTTCACCGGTTGTTTGAAGTTCAAGAATGGAATGCTTTATGCTATTTTTTTCAAAAGACTTTTTAATTTCTAAAAGTTTATTTTTTGGAAGGTTGGAATCGTAAATTAAAATTGCATTTGTTTGAATAAACGGTTTTAATATTGTACCAAAATCCACATTTACACCAATTGTAATTTCATAAGAACTACCTGTTTTAACTGATACTTTTTGCATGGTTTTCTTAAAAAATTTTATAATTTTTTTTTGATGTCAAATAAAAAATTTAAAATTTAAATCCTTTCTCCGCATCTTAATTTGGCTGACCTTGCCCGTGGGTTTAGCCTTACTTCCTCTGCAGATGGTTCCACGGGCTTTTTGGTAATAACTTCAAATGGTTTGTTTTCTTGGTTTTTTTCCTCAATTGAATACTTGTTTATCTTTTCTTTTTTTTGTGAATTTTCTGCCAAAAAGTTTTTTACAAGGCGGTCTTCAAGTTCATGAAATGAAACGCAAACAACCCTACCGTTTGGTTTTAGTAAATCAATGCTTGCATTAAGTAATGTTTCAATTTCCTCAAGTTCTTGATTTACGAATATTCTTATGGCTTGGAATGTTTTGGTTGCGGGGTGAATTTTATAGTGTTTTGGTTTGTTGTATGCTTCATAAATGATGTTTGCAAGCTGTGTTGTTGTTTGAATTTCTTGCTTTTTTCTTGCATGGAATATCATGCTTGCAATCTTTTTTGCAAGGTGCTCATTGGAGTATTTATCTATAATTTGTGCAAGTTTTTCTTCACTAAATGTGTTGATTACCTCAAAAGCTGATATATCGCATTTGCCCATTTGCATGTTGAGTTTTGCCTCTTTGTTGAATGAAAAACCACGCGAAGCATCATCTACATGCATGGAAGATATGCCAAAATCTGCAACAATGCCGTCAACTTTTGAAATATATTGCATAATGTTTGAGAATTTATCATGCACAAATTGAAACCTTTCACCGAATTCTAATTGCAATTTTTGTGCGGTTGGTATGGTGGTTTGGTCACGGTCAAATGCTATAACCGTGCATTCTGTGTGTTGTAAAATAGCTTTGGTGTAGCCGCCTGCACCAAATGTTGCATCAACATAAATACCGTTTTGTTGCGGGTTAAGGTAGTAAAGTGCTTCTTTTAACAATACCGATGTGTGCATTTTTTTTAAAAACTTGACACACAATAACAATACATTATTTATTATACAATAATATTTTTTATAATAAAAATATGGAAACAGCAGTATTTGCTTTTGTGATGTTTGGTCTTGGTGTGGTATTTACCGGTATTATTACTGTGTTAATAGTGTCATTTTTTCACTCTAAACACAAACATTCATGATACAAAAACTCTATTCTTTCTTTAAAGATATTGCAGAAATTTTAAGCTGGGTATTGATAGGCGTTTCACTTATTGACGATGCAATTGTTTCTAATATGCATAAAACTTATGTAGTTTTTGTCGTACTTGCTGTAATTTCTTTGTGTCTTATTGCAATTGTTATACTTAAATTAGTTGAAATTTTTGAATAAAAAATACTACAAATATGTGTTAATCATTCTAATATTATTATAATAAAACGCACATATTATTATACATTTTTGTACCGTTTTGTATACAAACTTGTGTCATTTTGTATACAAAACAACACCAAAATAGCACATATTTGGTACAAGTTTGTATACAAAACGGTACATAAACCACTACAGTAGTACTATTTTCTAAACATGTTCCATTGCTTTTTTTGTAAGAATTCTTCCCCGTGGAGTGCGTTGTAAAAACCCAACTTGCATCAAATATGGCTCAATAATGTCTTCAATTGACCCCCTGTCTTCATTCAAACCTGCGGAAATTGTTTCAATTCCAACTGGTCCTCCTGCATAAAATTGTGCAATGTATTTAATGTATCTGATGTCGTTTGAGTCCAATCCTACTGAATCAATGTTAAGCATATTTAGTGCTTCTTTGGCAGATTTACCGTCTAAAATTCCATTGTTTTTAATTTCGGAGTAGTCCCTGACACGGCGAAGTAACCGCAATGCTATGCGGGGAGTACCCCTTGCACGCAAAGAAATTTCATAAGCTGCATCATTTTCTACTGTAAAACCCATCTTTTTTGCAGCATGAAACACTACTTTTACCAGTTCTTTTGGTGTATAAAATTCCAAATGGCACACAATTCCAAACCGTGATCTTAGTGGAGTTGATAGTAATCCGAACCTTGTTGTTGCACCAATTAGCGTAAATTTTGGTATGTTTATTTTAATAGAACGCGCCGATGGACCCTCGCCAATTAGAATATCTACAGTATAATCTTCCATTGCTGAATACAGCATTTCCTCAACAGATATGTTTAAACGGTGAATTTCATCAATAAAAAAGACATCATTTTCTTGAATATTTGTAAGCATGGCGGCTAAATCTCCTGCCTTAGTTATTACCGGACCTGATGTTGTTTTGAAATTTGTACCCAATTCCTTTGCAATAATTGCTGAAAGAGTTGTCTTTCCCAGCCCCGGCGGACCGTAAAATAAGGTGTGATCCATGGCATCTCCTCTTTTTTTAGATGCTTGAATTGCAATAGACAATTGGTTTTTTAAGTGTTCTTGCCCTGTAAATTCATCAAGCAATTCCGGACGAACAGAGTTAATTTGGGTGTCTTCGTCAAGTAATTTTGCCTTTGTAATACCTTGCATGGGTGTTTTTATCGTCCAATAAAAACAATTATTATTGCAGTCAAGTAAAAATAATACTTGCAAGTGAGTAGATTTCATGGTATATTCAACCTGTAACTAACTAATTAAATTTAAAAAAAGTTATTAGTTAAATATATGCAAATCTACAAAAAACAATTACCAGAAGATAAGAAGTCAGAAGATTGGGTAGATAATTATCGCCCCAGTGAGAATTGGTTAAATCTTAATGAGTTTGGTAATGACGCAAACTCTGAAGCACAAAAATTTTTACAAGCATTCATTAATGCCAAAGAATTGGATGATAGTGAGGAAGAACAATATGAATTACAAAAATTCTGCAAAGATGTTGTTGAGCAAACAAAAAAATTCAAAGATTGGAATATCTTTAAAGAACATGTATTACAAAACTTAGTACGCCGTACTGTAGCAAACGTTATTGTTGGAAGTAATGCACAAGAAAAACAAACTATTATATCCACAAATCATAGATATTATAATGAAATTAGTGGGAAGAATATATCTGAAGAGGCATTTAAAGATTTATGTGCTCAATATCAGTTTAAGGAATTAAAAGCCGATTATTTAGCTGATGAAAATAAATTAGCAAATTTGCAGATACACTATGAAGATAAAAGGGGACAATTTTTAGATACAAATACATTTCCAACCCTACAACAACGAATTACTTACAATTCTTATAAAGATCTTTTGCCTGAATCTATAAGAAACGCTTGCAAAAATGCAGACGAACTTGAACAGGCATTTATTTTATACAAAGGTATTTCGCCATATATTGCTTCGAATGAAGATGGTCAACCATTTAAAGTAAGTAACGCATTTAATGCACCTTCACAAGCTGGGGTATCAAGAACAAAAGCAGTAAAAATAAATTTTAGATATTTTATAAAAGATTACACGGCTATTCATGATAAAGAAACCTGCGAGAGATTTATTAAAAAGGAAATAAAACGCAACAGATTGGACAACACTGAAGAAGCAAAAGAAGCATTTGTTAGATACAAAAAAGCCGTACATGCTGAAACAAAAAAAGAGTTCGAAAAAATTACAAAGTCAAATGTGAGTTGGCGTGATTGGTTGAGTAGTAATTATCTAAATGTAAATGTAGATGATGAAATTAAAAAATGCATGCAAGAAAGAATAGAAAAAAATAGAGAAAAAGCCAACGCTTTAAGTTTAAATCCGCGTTTCATAAGTCAACGCGTTAATAATTTAAGAGGTAATAAAGATGTACCTAAGCCTTCGTTCTCACATCAACGCTTTGGTGTATCAAAAGAAGATCAAAAGTTGCTAAGTGATATACAAAGTGTGAATGAAGAAGTAGACAGATTAACACACTCTGCACAGGCGTCTACCAAAACTTTACAAAACACTTTAGAAGAAAATAGGAGTTTAGTAAAAAATTTTGAAAAAAAAAGTGAAATAGATGATTGCATGAAAAATTTTGAAAAAAGACCAAAAAACCAAAAGGAACATGTTCCGGTTGTTCAAATAGATTTATCTGCAACAAGCAGTACAAGTCATTCAAAATCAAAGTTGAGTCCATCATTTTTTTCTGCATCTACAACGGCAATATCATCTCCAAACGGAAGTGCGAAATGTGGTGTATCACGGAATTATAATAGTTCTGTAATAGATCAAATGACCTTTGGAAAAGCAGAAAGCTCAACATCAATTCCAAGTCAAATGACTTTTAGACCAAACACACAAGAAAATAGAGTAAAAAATATTATTGCACAAAGGGAAAAAATGCAAAAAGAGTTTTCAGATAAATATCGCGAGCGTGCACAAGAAAGAAACATATATCAAAGTGTAACTTTGGTTCCAAATAGAGCAAAATTTCTTACAAAACCGCAATTTGGCCCAAAACTTATGCAAGCTCCAAAACTGTTGCAGCGTTAAAAAGCATGGATTCGTTAAATTCCTTTGCAATTAATTGTAAGCCGATAGGGCGGCCGCATGATGCCTTTCCAAATGGAACGGAGATTGCCGGCAGCCCTGCAATGTTCACTGGTACAGTAAGAATGTCGTTAATATATTCTTCAAGATTTGTTTGTTGATAGTTTATTGGGGGAGCAAGATTCGGAGTTGTTGGGCAAAGAATAACATCACATGCTTTAAACACTTCTGCAAATTCATTTTTAATTGCCGTTCTTAGTTTTAAAATGCGTTCATAATTTTCTTTGTAGGAATCGCTAAGTAAATTTCTTGTTCCAATTAAAATACGGTTTTTTACTTCGGTACCAAAACCTTCTGCCCTTGAGTGTGCAACCAGCTCTTCAATAGTTTTACATTCTTTTTGTGTGCGATAGCCATATTTTATACCATCATACCTTGCAAGGTTCGAAGAAGCTTCTGCCGTTGAAATAAAATAATATACTTTAATTGATGCCATTGCATGTGAAAGACTAACTTCTTTTACCGTGGCGCCATTTTGTTCAAACAGTTTTTTTGCATCGTTCCATGCTTTTATAATTTCGGGGTGAATACCTTCCATCATAAATTCTTTTGGAATACCAATCACCTTACCTTTAACATTCACATTGATATTTGTGAAGTTTTCAGGCGGAAGATTAATTAGTGTTGCTTCTTTGCCGTCAACACCTTGTGTTAATGAAAATAAAAGAGCAACATCTTCAACAGAGTTTGCCATGAAGCCGGCTTGGTCAAGCGAACTTGCATATGCAACCATTCCGAATCTTGAACAACGCCCATAAGATGGCTTAAACCCTACAATTCCACAAAATGCTGCCGGTTGACGCACAGAGCCACCGGTATCAGAACCAAGTGCTGCTAAAGCAAGCCCACCGGCAACAGCAGCAGCTGAACCCGATGATGACCCACCGGGAATTAAATCTTCACTTGAATTATTCATTTTTATTGGGCTAATTGTTGCACCAAATGCACTATGTTTCCCCGATGCACCCATGGCAAATTCGTCCATATTTGTTTTTCCAAGCATTATAGCATCATTTTCA
>JAURNI010000037.1 GCA_030830305.1 Alphaproteobacteria bacterium
GTTAATTCAATTTTTTTTGTATAAAGTAATAATGTTCTAACAATAGTAACGGCATAGTCATCTTGATAACAACTAAAATAATCATTTCCTCTTGTTCCAATTGTTATGCAGTTTTTTATTCCGATATTGTCATTATAAATATAGTCTTCCACTCCATTATTAGATGATGTATTAGAGACAACTCTAACTTTTCTTTTTGCATTATCATTATTAATAAGCTTAGATTTGTCTCCACCAACTTTTAATTGGAAGAGTCCATCATTATTGCCATCATCAATTAAAAAGAATGTCTTATATTTCATTGTTTGATACCTTAAATGCAACAAAATCCCTAATAACTTTTACAAAATCCTCTTCCGTGAGTGTAGAATAATCCGTTTCCATATAAGCCTCCGCACACCATTCGTCTTCTGCGGTTATTTCTTTGGTAACACTCATTCCTGCAATGCTTTCTTTATTGATATAACTACTAAGCCATTTTTCTTTTATTTCATTCCACTTCTTGTTTTTATCAATTCTACCATTATTTTTCTGCTTTATAAATCCATCATCTTTAAAATATCCAAAAAATGTCTTTTTATTAGTTTGATGTGGACTGTGAGCTTTAATAACAATAATACAGGTATTCACTCCAACTGGATGAAACAAATCATTTGGCATCGAGAATACCGCTTCAAGTGTATGCTTTTCTAAAAGCCTTTTTCTAACTTCTACAACCTTCTTATCATCTGAAACTACAGTTGACATCTGACAAATTGCAACACATATTCCATCTTTAGTGAGACATTCAAGCGTGTTTTCAATAAATTCAAGTTGCTCATCAGCGTTACCATCTTGATAGGGTGGATTTAGAAATCCTTTAGTTGGTTTGCTTGATTTAATGATATTCTTATTTTTTTCATCAAAACAATTTCCATATAAAATATGACTTTTACCATCCCCTCTCATCATCATATTTGAGCAAGCGTGCGAAAACATATCGGCTCTTTTTTCAATTCCTACAAGTTGGCTCGACTTTATTTTTAATTGCCTTTCTGTGTCATTGCCAGCTTTTTTAAGCATATAGTTCATTGCTGATACAAGAAAACCAGCCGTACCGCAACATGGGTCAAAAACAATATCATCAATGTTTAATTCCGCTATATCGCAAAAGAAGTCTGTGATATGCGTTGGCGTAAGAACAAGTCCTGTCTTTTTATCACTTCCTGCATATCGTATAAATTGAGTATAAAATTTACCCAGAACATCAAATTCACTTTCATTTATGTGTGGTAAAATATCTTGATTAATGGATATAATAAAATCTCTTAAAATGGTATTTACTTCATCATTTTTAGTTTTTTTATTATAGATTGTATCGGAATTAAAGTCATTATTGTTCTTAAACTTTGAATACTCAGATATAATAACTTGTCTTTTTTCTATATCTAAATTTTTTTCTTTTAAGACGCTTTCGCATGCTAATAAAAGAGCATCTATAAGCTCCTTGTTTGATTTATAATATTTATAGCTTTGTAAAAATGGTTCATTTTGTAATGCAATTAAAATTGCACTAATTAAAGTACATCTTTCAACTTCTGGTATTGAATAATTATGTAAAAATGAATTATACTCTATTGCTTTTGCCACTAACTCCTCTTCAGCAAATGGCTTTGATTGCTCTTTAATAATATTTTCAATCTCAATTGATTTTAGAAATATTTTATCCTGTATGTCTTTGTAAGTGTAATGCTCTTTTAACCACAAAAATGTTGAAATTTTTTTATCTTTATCGTTAGTTCCGCTAACAGCTATTGCTGTTGTATTATACTGCTTTTGTAGAAAAGAGGCATAAAGTAAAACTCCATCAACTGCATAATCTTTATATTGCTTTCTATCTTTACTCTCATGATGGAAAGTATCTTTTTTACATTCAATAACAATCAAATCATCTGGTTTATTCTTGAACGAGATAATAAATTCAGGATATCCACATCCATTCCAGATTTGGATGCGTTTTTGAGAAGTTTATCTATTTTAGGGTTTTGAGACTTTTGCTCTTCAATGATAATATGTTTATCGTCATAATATCCTTTTTCACGAAGTAAATCTCTAACAATATTTTCAGTTATTCTTTCGGTCATAATAATATAGTAAAATTCATATAATGTCGTTTGTTATAATTACTCATACCTTCAGCAATACACTTAATAACTTCAACACCCCAAACAACTCTTCCTTTGAGGCGGTGCCTGCAAATTCAGCGTTTCTTTCCTTCCAATCTAAACTCTTAATACTATCTGCCAAAGCAACACCGCCGATTTTATCGTTATTGATTTTGACTTCAAACGGATAACCTTTTGCTTTGCTTGTAATAGGAACGGCAAGCATAAGACCATGTTTGTTGTATTCTTGAGGTGAAAGTACAAGTGCAGGTCGCCTTTTCATTATTTCCTTGCCTGCTTGCGGATTGAAGTCAAGCCAGATTAAATCGCCTTTGGATGGAATATACTTTTTCATACCCTCTCAAATCACCAAACTTCCTGCCCAACTGCTTCGTCATCAGTCGACTCATCCTCATCACTTGAATGTTTATTTTTACTCGTGATTTTTGAAAGTAGAGTCATCAAATTTAAGTCTTGTGATAAATCAAAGAATGGGTTACTTTCAGATTCTAATACAATCTTACTTCCTTCAAGTGATACTTTTATTTGTGAACCATCATGAAGTTTTAGCGCGTCGGCGACTTTCTTAGGTATTCTAACACCTAGGCTATTGCCCCAAGTTTTTACTACTGTTGCCCCGATTGTTGTTTTCATACACCTTTTATTAACCACATCTTTAATGTAAGTTAATACAAGTATATATTAAAAATCAAGATAATTTTGCACAGCTGTGCGGAGTTTTACAAATTCACAACCTCAACTCCACTCAAACTTTCCGCTAAAACATGTCTGTGGCAACATTTGTAATCAGCTTCAAAGCAAGTAATGGCAATGAGTTCATTGTCTTGTAAAATTTGTAGAAGCTTATCGATGTATTTTTGTTTAGACAGTAGATTATTTTTATAATCTTCGAAAAGCTTATTTTCAATATTCTTGACCCTACCACCAAATAAATCATATCCATTTGAAGATGAGCTTTTTGCTGTTTTCAATTCCTGTCTTTTTTCACTTTCAATTCCAAGCTCTGGAATGTGAATGTATTTTATACCAGATTTTTCCAAACAATATTGAAATTCTTTTTTACTAAAGCCAAACTTATTTGAATAAGCGTTTTTTCTAACATCAACAAGGATTTTTATGTGGTTTGTAAGCAGTTTGTTAATGTATGTATCAATAGAAATTCCCTCATAACCAATTGTAAAAAGTGTATTGCTTTCTCGTTTTGCCTGATATTCTAATGTTGGCAAAGTAAATTCTTCACCTTTTGCAATTTTGTTTTTTAACCCCTGTACCGCCAATTTATCTTTCATTTCTAAATCAAAAGCATAGCGTTTCTTGGCCAAATAATTCTTTGCAATAAAAGTTTTTACATCATTCTCCAGCTCAAAAGAATATCCATTTACAAAATCATAATTTATGCTAATTTGCAATTTATACCATTGCACATATTTTTGAATACTATCCAGCGGAATATTTAACTCCTGCGAAAGCGATAAAACTATTTTATATTTGGACTGCATAGCTTTCTAATAAATTCGTTTTTAAAGTACCTGTAAAAGATTTATTCTCAATTTGCAAGTTTGATTGATTATTTTCTTGTGGCGGATAAAAAATGCCGATAATCATAAATGGATTTGGTGATTTTCTAATGTGCCACTCTCTACTTGTTCCAAGGAACAGATAAACATCTCGCTTTTGCATTGCAGTAAAATATTTATGCCTTAAGATGTCTTTTATAAGCTTATAATTATTGCCATAGTGCGTCAAAAGCTTTCTTGTTAATTCACCAATTTCCCAGTCAATAATTTGAAGTCTACTTATTTTACTCTCACTGTCCTCAAATTTATAGTAAAATTTGAATGGTAGTTTATAGGTTTCGCACTCGATATCTTTATGATTTGCAGTTTCAATATGAAAACTAACAATTTTTGCAGGTTTAAATATTGCAAGTGATGTTTGTTTTGCCGACTTCCTGCAATCGTATATCAACTGAGTTTTACTTGTATAAATATCGTGAAGTAATAGCTTTTTTCTCAAATACCAATCTTTTCGTGTATCAATTATTTCCAGTGGATTAATTTCTCCGATTATTTTATGACTTTCAGCTCTTGGGTCTGATGCATCCTTCTCAATTTCAACCTCAACCCATTGATATTTTTTATACCGATGTTCTTTTGTTAAATTTCTAAAAGGAACAGGATAAAGCCTATGCCATTTTCCTTCTGCGTCAATTCCTGCAGTGCAAACAAGTTCGCCATATTTTGTCGATGGGCAAGGATAAGTCTTTGCAACTATTAAAATTCGTTTTTTCATATATATGTGATAATTCTTTATTATTCTATACTATACACTTTCTATTTGAGGAAGCACAAAAGTGAAAATTTCTGCACAGCTGTGCAAGTTTGCTTTTTCTACGCCGCCAAACACAACCTCACTCCTTCCATCATCGGGCGGTTCATTGTAGACAAAATATCGTCTTGTTGATTTCGAAATATGTTGAAGGAGGGGAGCCATCGTTTTTTCCAGTGTTTATGCGGGTTTGTGGCTTTCTTATGTTTTACAAGTTTTTATGATTTTTTGCTCCTGTCCGTTCTTTGTCCGTATATGTTTTATATTGCTCTGCTTTAATGTATGTGTATTTGCAGGAGAAAACGACTTTCACCCACCGCAAACCGAAGCAGAAAGAGCATTAGATGGAATTTTAATTATTGAATCAGGTCTTGATGTGTATGATTACACAACTCATGCAGGAGGCAAAAAATCTGGAAATGCAAATAAATTACAAGCCGATTATTGGTTAACAGAGATTGAAATGTTAGAGTACCATAAAAACAAATCTTACAACACAAAAAAGACACTTGTATTTCCGAAAATCTTTACTGCAAATACCTTACAACAATATAATTCCCAAGATTCATCAAATAGCAACATATACTCCACCCCATGTTATGATAACAGTGAAACTATTTCATGTGCACCAAATTATGCAGGTATGGATTTTGGTTTAGAATACAAGACTGTAAAGCATAATCACAATGATGCCATAATTCAATCACATACCAAATATTTACCATATCAGCCAGTTTATACCATGGTAAAACAAAACGGCAAATGGAAGCTTGATGGTGCTGACTGTCAATGTCATGGTGTACCTATTATCTATCCTACCAACCATCATAACGATAAATAGTGTAATTTGGGTATCCTCTTCTGATTGCTTTTCCGCCGTGCATGTCTGTTTGTTTGAAGTCGGAATACCAGTCTTCTCCACTTTCTTACCTTCCCCTCCAATTCATCCAATCTTGCATTAAAATGGTGCTGGGTTATATCCTTCTGGCACAAAAAAACCATAATAAACAAAAACAGATATAAAAAAAACAGATATAAAACACGAAAGAAGAAATTTTATGATGAAATGACAATTACGATCAATAAATTTTCGATTAATTAAAAGATTATACACAACAATGCCGATAATAACCATAAATAGCAACATTTTAATCAAACCCATATTCATTCATAAAAATCCCAATCAATATTACCAGAATCTACATCATACTCACCATAATTCCAATTATGTTTCGACGAACTTGTGTTATTTCCATAATGCTCATCATACCAATCAATTCCTTGTTGAATGTATTCTTGGTCTATGGGGTCGTCAAAATATGAATCATAAAAATTCCAATCACTTGTTCCGACTCCAATTTGTACAACTCCACCAGCACCTTTTAAAATAGAAGAAGGTATACCCAACGCCCTACCAGTTGCACCGTAATTAAAATTACCAACATGTTCCATTTCAGGGTGTTTTCCACCTTGTTTGTAATCCCATTTACCACCTGGTCTCACATTATTTACCCAATTCACCATACTATACCACTTTGTTTTATCTATATTCTTCTTAAGTTCCTCCGACTTCATAAACTTGTCAAGTTCTTCTTGTTTTCTTCTTTCCATATCCTCTGTTCTCTTCGCTTTCCCCTCCAACTCCTCCAGCCTTTCCAATCTTTCATCAATTATTGCAAAGTTTATATGCAAGTTAAGCGGAACGGTTCCACACTTGCAATTCGGGTGTGGTTTTTCTGGGATATTATCCACATGAAATACATTCCCGCTCAATGCCATACAGGCACCACATGGCTCTTTTTCGTTTTCATCGCCTTCTCCTTCATCATAAGATGTACCCGTTTGCCACACAACAAAATCATCAATGTTTTCCATTTGCCATTGAAGCGTCATGTATTCCAAATATTCCGAATATTGCATATTTGCCATTTTAAACACGGTATCTTTTTCATAATATTATGCAACAGTTCATATACACCCTCACAGACTAACATAAAAACAAATGAGGAAGCTCCACAAAATGAGTGCAAAACCGAAGAAAATTGCGGTAAAGTTTTAGAAAAGGAAGTAAAAACAGAGGGTTTAACCTCACAGACTAACATAAAACCGCAAAAAATAGCCTTACGGACTAACATCACAAAGGAATTTCAACAACCAAGTTTATTTTAGAGTATATGAAGTTATAAGAAAAATCCTCCGTAAATCAATCAATTTTTAAGAAAATATTCAAAACAATTATTTCAAATTAAAATGACAACAAAAGCAAATATCAAAAACGAAAAAGTAAAAGAAGAATTTTACGATTACTTGGGGAATGTAAAAGAACGAGACCCAAAAACAGTTCAAGCTTATGCAAACGCAATTTGCGAATTTGAAAAGTTCACTGGATTTTTGGATTTCAAAACATTCACAAAAAAACAGGCAATTAATTTTAAAGAACACCTTGCCACGCACAAAAACCAAAGAACTGGCGAGGTTATTTCAAAATCTTATTTACGATATGCAACGCATGTGCAAAGGTTTTTTGAATGGTTGAAAGAACAAAATGGTTATAAAAAGCACATAAAATTTAATGAAATTCAGTTTTTTAACATCACAAAAAACGACAGAAAACGAGCAAATTCCACGGGCTTTCAAGAAAGTTATGAAGTTCACGAATTGGTTGAAACACACGCAAAAATGCCTGCAAGAACGCCACTTGAAAAAAGAGATAAAGCTATGTTTGGAACAAATATTTTAGCAACTCCAAGAATTTCAGCACTTCAAACTTTGCGAATTGGAAGCGTGAAATATTACAAAATCAAGATGTATGGGCGTTATTTCAAGACCCAAAACTTGTTGAAACCAAAACCGCAAATACCATAACTTCATTTTTTATTGGAAATGAGCAGGAAATTTACCAGTGCCTTTTTGATTGGATTGATTATTTAAAAACCCAAGGATTTGAAGAAAATGATTACTTATTTCCAGCATTTACGCCATCTTTTACGGCAGATGGCGAGCAAATTTTGGTTCTTGAAAAGAAGAAAATAAAGTCTCAATCTACAATAAGGGGTATTTTTGCAAAAGCGTTTGAAAACAATGGACTTGCATACATAAACCCGCATTCTTTTAGGCATTCATTTGTAAGAAAAGCCCTCACACTTACAAAGCCTATTTACATTCCACTTTTAAGCCAAAACCTTGGGCATAAAACAGGCGAAACCCTACTTGATGCTTATGGAACTGCCCCCGAGCATCAAAGAGGGCGGATTTTGAAGGGGTTTGGGGAGGAAAATGGAGGTTGATTAAAACAACAAACACGGATTAATTTTAAATTGAAGCATTTGGGCGGTTTTTCTTCCACCATCTCCGCCCTTTCTTTGAACTGTGATATTTCCAATTTTTATGCTTCCTTGTTTTGTAATTTTAACCTCTCCGTTGCCAAATAAATTGAGGCAAAAATTCATTGGTTTTAATGCCCATTTCACTTCTTTTTCTTTTACTTTTAAAATAACAAGCATCCATTCCGCTGAAAATTGACCCCTTCCTTTTAAAATATCCGAAACTATCAATGATTGATTTGCTTTTATAAAATCACCAACAAGCCTTTGTTCGCTTTCCGTAAATTCATTCATAAACATTCTTCTTGCATCTTGTGGGTTTGAAAGATACGGAGGCAATTCCCCAGTAAAATGTTTTAGAATTTTTGTTATTTCATTTGGAATATTCCACAATTCAACATATTTATCAACCCATCTTTTGTCAATTTGATTAAATCCAGCAGGGTTTGAAACCAATTTTACTTGTAAATTTTGAACATCAAGCAACTTTCTAAGTTTGATTTCAACATTAATTTGAACCTGAATATCCGCCTTGAAACTGCCTGTTATTTTGCTTGCCTTAACATACTCAATTTCATGCAAATTGTAATTCATTGACTTTAACCAATCCTTGGCAAAGTCATCATTTTGCCAGTTGTTGAATTTATCAATAACATCATTTTCATTTTTAAATCCGTCTTTGGCAGTTTGCGAGCCTTTTTTAACTAAATCATTCATATAAATATTCTAAAACGCTTTTACCAATTTCTTGCATCACATTAACTGTCATTGCATTTCCTGCTTGTGCAAGAATACTTGATTGCAAAAAGTTATCCTGTGCTTTTTTTGCCATTTCAACATCAAAACCTTGCAACAAAAGTGCCTCCATTCCACTTAATTTTCTAATTTTACCGTTTCTAATATACAAAAGTCCATGCCTTCCAGTTCGCAGTGTTGGAATTTTATTGTAGTATAATCTTAAATCGCTTTGCCTTGTGTCAATTACAAGGTAATCTTGTTTTAATAATTCTTCAATTTTATATTTTCCTTTGTTGTATTTATTTTCCAAATATTTCAAGAAAGTTTCATAAGAAGAACCACGCACAACAAATTCTTCATTTTCATCAATTAAAAAAGATTTTAAATTTAATTCATTTTGTTTGGAATGCGGAAATTGAAACTCCCATTTATATAAATCATTTCTTATGCCAACAAAATAAACCCTTTCCCTTGCTTGTGGAATGCCAAATTCAGTGCTTTCAAGAACTTTATAAAAAACCTGATAACCGCATTTTTCAAGCAACAATATAATGTCTTTTAATGTTTTTCCGTTATTGATATTTATCAATCCTTTTACATTTTCAAGCAAGAATGCTTTTGGTTTTTTTGCTTGTATTATTTGAGAAAGTCCATAAATAATTTGTCCTCTTTCATCTGCCAAGCCCTTTCTTGTGCCAGCTATTGAAAATGACTGACAAGGAAAGCCTGCAAGTAGTAGCTCAAAATCTTCTAACTTGTCTACATCAATTTTCATCAAATCTCCATAATTTTTATATAAATTACCATGCAATAATTTATATGTTTGCTCCGCTTTTGCGTCTATTTCACTATACCCCACACAATCAAGACCAAGATTTTTAAATGCCAAATGTGCCGAACCTATGCCAGCACAAAAATCAAAGAATTTATAAACTTTACAAATTTTGTCTGCCACTTGATTTTGTGTCACTCCAAAAGTGTTCATATCGTGCTGTTTTACAATTTTAACTTGTTGCATTTTACCAAAGTTTTTCCTGATATAACCCCACGATTTTAAATTTCAAGCCCTCCTCTTTCCATCACAACCCCACCGACAAGTTGCTCACAATTTTGTTTTTTAGCTTAGTTCGCGTTCGCTCCGCTCTTCGTAGAGTGTTATTGTGAAGATGCAAATAGTGTTCAGTTGTGCGTGACAAGCAAGATCCAAGCCAAACAAAAGAGTAAATTTCAGTGTCCAATGAGATCATCAACTCCTATCACTCATCACCGAACGAGCGCCTCTTGTTGCTTTATTGCTTCTTGCTTGTAGTTTCTCCGTCAATTTGTCTTGCTCATCAAGTTCATTTATTCCAGCGTCATAATCAAGTAATATTAGCTGTTTTTCATTTTGCAAGTTATCAAAATTTAAACGGGAATAAGTATCTTCTTCAGGTTTACGATATCCTAAATTCCCATTACTTTGGGAAAGTACATCA
>JAURNI010000038.1 GCA_030830305.1 Alphaproteobacteria bacterium
CAAAAATTTCCAAAAGCAAAGGAAACGGTATTTCTGTTGAACAATGGCTAGCGTGCGCTCCCGCTGAAAGCCTTGCATTATTTATGTTTCAAAAGCCAAAAACTGCAAAAAAGCTTTACTTCGAATGTATTCCGAAAGCTGTTGACGAATACATTGCCTTTGTGCATTCATACCACAAAAATGAAGAAGGAAGATACGAAAATCCCATACATTACATTCATTACGGCAATATTCCAGATTTTGATTTAAACGGTATTTCTTATTCATTAATACTCAATCTTGCATCGGTTTGCAACCCGGAAAATGACGATATTCTTTGGGGATTTATTCAGAAATATGCACCGCATTTGCATAAAGGAAAGTATAAATTTCTTGATGAAATGGTCGCAAGATCAATCAATTATTATATTAATTACATTAAACCGCATAAAAAATTTGTAAACCCGACAGAAGAAGAAGAAAAACTCCTTATAAAGTTATTAGAACTTTGTAAAAATACAAATGAAACAGATGGAAATCTTTTACAAAATGAAGTTTATAAAATTGCAAAAGATACAGATTTTGACATGAAATCTTGGTTCTCGTGTATTTATAAAACTTTGCTCGGTCAAGAACAAGGTCCAAGAGTGGGTTCATTTATTGCACTTTTTGGCACTAAAAACATGGCAAAATTAATTGAAGAAAAAATAAAATTATAAAAAAGGTTGACTTTTAAAAAACTAATGTATTAGTATTGAGTACCTCCTTTAAAAGCTGTTTTGCAAAGGGCCCTTGGGCCCTTTGAACTCTTTTTTTGGGAATTATTTAATTTTTAAGGAAGTATATTTATGTTAAAAGAAAAGTTTTTCACTTCTCATATTATATCTATTGTTTTGATATCCCTATTCTCAGTTTCACTTTTTTCGTTTACATCTATGAAATCGCCAATTACAAATGCAAATATTCAAGATTACGAAAACATTGTTTACATGAAACTTAAAGATGGCATGGTTGTGATTGAGCTTTTTCCCGACAAAGCACCAAAACATGTTGAACAAATCAAACGCTTGGTAAGATCCGGCTTCTACGATGGCTTAACATTCCATCGTGTTATTGACGGCTTCATGGCTCAAGGTGGAGACCCGAAAGGAGACGGTACCGGCGGATCAGGTAAAAAAATTCCTGCAGAATTTTCAAAAGTTCCTCATAAAAGAGGCATACTTTCAATGGCAAGAGCACAGGATCCTAATTCTGCTGACAGCCAATTTTTTATTGTTTTGAAAGATTCTCCATTTTTAGATGGACAGTATACCGTGTTTGGTCGTGTAATTTCAGGCATGGAATTTGTTGATAAAATCAAAAAAGGAAACCCTTCACAAAATGGAACGGTTCTTAATCCTGATAAAATCATTTCAATGGCAATTGCAAGTGATGTTGAAGCAATCAAACTAAAAAACCAGTAAAAATTTATTGACATTACTTTTTCTTTCTTCTATTTAGGGAAAAGTTTTTGTAACAAAATGAAGTGGAAATTTGCGACTCGTGCAATTAGGATTGGTAGTGAAGCTGATACAAGCACCGGTGCAACAATTCCACCTGTTTACCTGACATCAACATATACACAAAAAATTCCCGGAGAGCCAATCGACGGCTACGATTACTCTCGCTGTAAAAATCCAAGTAGAGACTCATTCGCAAGATGTATCGCATCGCTAGAAAACACAAAACATGCAATTGCAACAACAAGCGGTCTTGCTGCAGTAAATATCATTATGCAATCTCTTCCTGCAAAATCCAATATTATTGTAGTTGACGACATCTACGGCGGTGCGTACCGTCAATTCACAACAGTACTAAATAATTATCATAATTATCATTTTTGCGATACTACAAACCTTGATAATCTTGAAAATCTTTGTAAAAAACTAGGAAATATTGCCATGATTTGGCTTGAGACACCGACGAATCCGTTGTTAAAAGTTACAGACCTTTCCGGAGCCGTTCAAATTGCCAAAAAATATGGAGCAAAAACCGTTGTAGATAACACCTTTTTAACTCCTTACCTTCAAAATCCTATTGAATTCGGTGTCGACATAGTAATGCACTCCGCTACAAAATATATCAATGGTCACACAGATCTCACCGCCGGCATTATTGCAACAAATGATGATGATTTCCATAATAAAATGCTGCATGTTCAAAAAACCATTGGTAATGGGCTTTCGCCAATGGAATCTTGGCTTGCATTAAGAGGCGTGAAAACATTGGAAGTTCGCATGGAAAGACATCAACAAAATGCAAAAAAAATTGCAGAATTTCTAGAAAAGCATCCAAAAATTCAAAGCGTAATTTACCCTGGTTTCAAGAATTTTAAAGGTTATGAAATCATGAAAAAAAACTGCAACCAAAATTTCACGGGTGGCGGAATGATTAGCTTTTACATTGATACTAACTTCACCGGAGCAGCAAAATTTTTGGGAAATCTTAAGGTTGTTCAACTTGCAGAAAGCCTTGGTGGCATTGAGAGTTTGGTTTGCATTCCTGCACGCATGACACACGCCTCCGTACCAAAAGAACTTCGTGAGAAAAACGGCATAACGGACAATTTAATTCGCCTTTCCGTTGGCATTGAAAATATCGATGATTTAATTCTTGACATTGAAGAAGCATTAAAATTTTGTTAATTTTTTACATATCAAAATGGCAGTACAAGCAACAAATTTAGGATACCCACGCATAGGTGAACAAAGAGAGCTAAAATTCACACTTGAAAAATACTGGAAGGGCGAAATTTCCGCGCACGAACTTGAAACTTTAGGTAAAGAAATTCGTTTAAAAAATTGGAAATTGCAAGCAGGCTTGAATTTCATTCCATCGAATGATTTCTCATTTTATGACCAAATCCTTGATTTCACTTGTGATATCAACCTTCTTCCAAAAAATTATAAAGAATTAAACCTTCCAAAACTTGATGAATATTTCGCAGCAGCAAGGGGTTATCAAAAAAATGGCAAAGATGTCTTTGCACTTGAAATGACAAAATATTTTGATACGAACTATCATTATATTGTACCAATTTTAGACGAAAACAACTTCAACCCGAAATTTTCCGGAAATGAAAGCAAAATCATCAAACATTTTTTAGAAGCAAAAGAAGCTGGTTTTAAAACTCGCCCTGTTGTAATGGGCCCGGTTACATACTTACATTTAGCAAAAGTAAAAAACCCGAGTACTATCATTGAAAAGCTTGCAAAAGTCTATCTTGAAATTTTTGCCGAACTAAAAAAACAAGGATGTACGGATATTCAAGTTGATGAACCACTATTAGTGACAGACCTAAATGCTGAATATAAATCTGCATACAGAAGCGCTTACGGCGTTATAAAAAACGGAGACCTCAACATTCACCTTACAACATATTTTGAAGATATATCCTCAAACATGGATATTATCAACATTCTTGATGTTTCATCAATTCACTTGGACGCTATTCGCGGAGCTGAAAAATTAGAAGAAATAATCACAAAAATTCCTGAAAAAATCATAATCTCGCTTGGAGTTGTTGACGGAAGAAACATTTGGAAAAATGATATTGCAAAATCGGTTGAATTAGTAAAAAAAGTCTCACAAAAACGCTCTGTAATCGTTGCACCTTCTTGTTCAATGGCATTTTGTCCTGTTAACCTTGAAAACGAGACAAAACTTGACGCAGAGTTTATTTCATGGCTTGCATTTGCAAAACAAAAAGTGAAGGAAATTGAAGAAATCACAAATGCAATAAATGGTAAACCAAACAAGCAATTTCTTGAAGAAAACGCAAAAGCAATGGAAAGCAAGAAGATTTCAAAAAGAATCCATAACGATGCCGTAAAAAAACGAGTTGAGCAAATTAAAGAATCGGATTACCACCGCAAAAGCCCTTTTGCAAAAAGAAAAGACGCACAAAAATATCTTGGATTACCACTATTTCCAACAACAACAATAGGTTCTTTTCCTCAAACTGATGATGTTCGTAAACAAAGGAATTTATTCAAAAAAGGCGTAATTTCAGAACAAGAATATAATTCGTTCCTTGAACAAAAAACCAAAGAATGCGTGCAATGGCAAGATGAAATCGGTATTGACATGCCTGTACATGGAGAATTTGAAAGAAACGATATGGTTGAGTTCTTCGGTGAGCAACTTGACGGCTTTGCTTTTACACAAAACGGTTGGGTACAAAGTTATGGTTCTAGATGCGTGAAGCCTCCAATTATTTACGGAGATGTTTCTCGCCCAAAACCAATGACAGTTCAATGGTCTAAATATGCTGCATCTTTAACAAAAAGACCAATGAAAGGTATGCTTACAGGTCCAATCACTATGATGAAATGGGCATTTGTTCGTAACGATGAAAGCCTTGAAACGGTCTGCAAACAGATTGCTCTTGGTTTAAGAGATGAAACAAAAGACTTAGAATCCGCAGGAATTAAAGCAATTCAAATGGACGAACCCGCAATTCGCGAAGCAATGCCTTTAAAATCTTCAAAAGCAAAAGCTTATTTAAAATGGGCAGTTGATGTTTTCAAACTTTCAGTTACAATTGCAGACGATAAAACTCAAATTCACACACACATGTGTTATTCTGAATTTGATGACATCATGGATTCCATTGCGGCAATGGACGCAGATGTTATTTCAATTGAAACAAGTCGTTCTAATATGGAATTACTCAAAGCTTTTGAGAAATTTAAATATCCTAACGATATCGGCCCAGGTGTTTATGACATTCACTCTCCAAGAGTACCAAATAAAAGCGAAATGGAAAAACTTCTTAAAAAAGCAATTGTTGTTTTACCAAAAGAACAAATTTGGGTTAATCCTGACTGTGGTTTGAAAACCCGTGGATGGAAAGAAGTAAAAGAGGCTTTAATTAACATGGTTGAGGTTGCAAAATCTCTAAGATAATTTTATTAAAAAATATGAAGAAAGCTTTTGTATTTTTGCTAATAGCGATGGTAGTATCCTGCAAAAATAAAGAGGAAATGACAGGGAAAACCGGTAAAGGAGATTTAAAATCTCCTTGTGTCAGCTTAGAACAAGGACCTTGCTCCCCTAGATTTAATCCAAACCTTGCAGACCCAAAACTTCGTCCCTTTGTATCTTAATCAATGATTAACACACATACGCTGAAAAATGGTCTTAGGGTTATCGTTGATGTAATGAAAGATGTACACTCCTGTACCGTTGCAATTGGGATTGGTACCGGAAGCACAAATGAAACTAAAAAACAAAATGGGATATCTCATTTTTTGGAACACATGGCTTTTAAGGGTACTAAAAATCGTACAGCATTCCAAATTGCAAATGAAGTTGAGTGTTTCGGCGGCATAATGAATGCGTTTACAAGTTCCGACAAAACAGTATATTACATTAAGTGCCAAAGCGTACATTTGGAAAAGTCAGTTGATATCCTTGCAGATATTTTATTGAACTCCTCATTTGATGAATCGGAGCTTGAACGAGAACGCAGCGTTATTTTACAAGAACTTGCATCAGTATTGGATACTCCAGATGACATTGTTTTTGATTTTTATAAAGAACAAATTTACGGTGATACACCATTTGGAAGAACAATTCTTGGACCTAAAAAAAATATTCAAACCTTTCAAAAAGAAGACTTTCTCTCCTACATGGAAAAACAGTATGTACCTGAAAATTTGGTTTTTTCCGTTGCAGGTAATGTTAATGCAAACCAAGTATTTGATTTTGCAGAAAAGTATTTTTCACATCTTGAAAAAAAACCCATTAAACAAATGGTAGAAAAACCTAAGTATATTGGCGGTGAATTAATAAAACCAAAAAAAAGTCTTTCACAAATACAATTTGTTATGGGTTTTGAATCCATTCCATTTGTGGACGAAAAATACTACACAGCAAGCGTTGCTTCAGCAATTCTTGGAAGAGGTATGTCTTCAAGGCTTTTTCAGAATGTCCGCGAAAAGCTAGGACTTTGCTACACAATAACATCATTTTATGAAGGACAAAAAGAGGCAGGTCTTTTTACAATTTACTCCGGAACATCACCTGAAAATGTAGGTATTTTGGAAGACGCTATTCTAAAAGAACTTAATAATGCAAGCCAAAACATTGCCAAAACAGAGCTTTCAAAAGTATTGGAACAGTATAAATCTTCTATTTTGTTCGCAAACGAAAGTACAAGTACAAGAGCTCAAAAGGGAATTGCTAATTTACTTGCATTTAATAGATACATAACAGAAGAAGAAATCATTTCAAAAGTTGGAGAAATTACCACCAATGATATTGAAACTTTCATCAAGGAAACAATTTCAACCAAACCTACAAAAGTTGTTTACGGAAACATCAAAAAATGAGAAATTTTCTAAAAATTCTAACATCTTTAAAAACACATTCGCTTACTTCTTCGACTTTTTAAGAATTTCCTTAGCTTCAACTGCATCTTTAAAGCCTTCAACTTTTACAAATTTACCTTTTTCAAGGTCTTTATAATGCTCAAAGAAATGTTGTATTTGGTCCAAAATAAGCTTTGGAAGATCAGAGATATCGTTAACATTAAAGTATTCTGCACTAACAGAGTTCGAAGGAACTGCAATAATTTTTTCATCAAAACCTTTTTCATCTTTTGTTACCAAAACACCAATAGGCTTCGCTTCAATCACAGAACCTGCAATAAGGTTATACCTTGAAATTACAAGAACATCTGCAGGGTCACCATCACCGGAAAGAGTGTTTGGTACAAAACCGTAATTTGCAGGATAGTGCATCGGCGTTTGAAGAAATCTATCAACAAAAATTGCACCGGAATCTTTACAAAACTCGTACTTCACACCCGGTGTATTTGCCGGAATTTCAATAACAACATTAACATTTTCAGGAAAATTCTTTCCGCTCGAAATTTTTGAGATATCCATATCTTTGTTTTTTATTTTCGTATTGAAAAGAAGAAAACATTCATTTTGTCAAGCATAAATTTCAACAAAAGATTGACATTTTCCCAAAATATACTTCACCAATAACAAAAAAACACTCACAATGAAAATCACTCAAAGTAATTTTAATAACTTCGTTCAAACACTTGCAGAAAAACAACACATTAAAGTTATTTTGCTCTATGGAAATGAGGAAGCAATTATTTTAGAATATACACACACAATTAAAGAAATACTAAAAACATATTCATTTCAGAATATCGACAACGAAAATCCAAACTATCTTCAAGAACTAGGAAATGAAATGTTTACAGATTCTATGTTTGGAGAAAACAAAATCCTGTGCATACACAACTTCCGCAAACTTGACGGTAAAAAAATCACGGATATCCTTTCCAAAATTGACACAACCTGCCACCACATTCTTATTCTTACACAAACTACAACACTTGATGCAAACAACTCCATTCGTAAACTGTGTGAAACAACATCGCATTTTGCCTCAATTGGAATATACGCAGAAGGAGAAGCAACCATAAAAACAATCGCCAAAAACCTTATGGAAAGCCTTCACATGCACTATGAACCAAATGTTTTGGATATTCTTGCACAAATGTTTACAAACAACAGTTCCGTAATGAAACAAGAAATTCATAAACTACAAACTTATTTACTCTCAAGTCCACAAATTATCACACAAGAGATTATCAGAAAAGTTTTAGATAGTAACCAACAGGAAAATATCTTTGAAATACCAGCATACCTTCTTGAAAAAAACCTTAAAAAAACCTTAGACATTCTTCAAAATGCACAACTGAATGATATTCACCCAACTATGGTCTTTACCGGTATATCAAACTATATTAAAAAACTGTATTTTATAAAAAAAGCCCTTCTACAACCACAACCGGAAAATATCGAAATTTTACTCAAAAAAAACGGTATTTTCTTTCAACAGGTAGGTATAGTGAAAAAACACTTAAATAATTACAGTGTTGCACAAATTATTAACATTATTGAAAAGCTCAATACACTTGAAACACAAACAAGAAATACCACAACCTTTGCTTACAACAGCATTAAAAATTTTGCCGTTAATTTATGTTCTGCATGTTAGCAAGTTTTCTTGCATGCAGAACAAAGCTTGCGACAAATCTTTTTCTATTAATACTTCTCACATTATACACTAACAGCTTTGGCAGAGGCACAACAGTCGGCATGCAAATGAATGCATCTAAAATGGATACCCCACCAATTGAAGGAAATTTTGACCATGAACAACAGTTTGAAAAAAATTCCATGATCTTCTTCAGCTCATCATCTTTTTCCAAAGATCCATCATCTTCAAAACATGACAGACTGTTTTTTAACATGAAAACAGAGCTTATAAACATTGGACGCAAAGAATTCACAGTTAATGAAACAACATTCCCACACATTTATAATCAAGGAATAAGATCCGCTGAATTTAATGTTATAAAATATATTTATACAGACGGTGCTGGCTGGAGATGGCACGGTAAAATAGGTTACAACACCAAAGGTTATGAAAAAAACAACAATATTGCCTTTGCATTAAATAAGGGGGAAATTGCCGGCGGTATTGTTATAACAAAAAACCCAAAATATAAAGATATCCTTGCACCGGTTCTTACAAATATGTTTGGTATTACAAATAATAGAAATATTACAGTTGAAGTAAACGCATACAGCGGTGAAAAATACATTGCAAAAGAAATTCTTTCATATGCAATATTTCCACTTTATAATAAAGTGAATTTTAAAATATTCGGCAAAATAAAAAAATACACTTTTGAAACAGATGCACCACGAAAATTTGTAAATGAGAGAAAAATCATGGGTGGTCCAATTTTTCAAGGCACAAAAAACCACGCAATTGAATTCAGTATTTACCATGATTTCATCACCAAAGAACTTGGTACATCTATTGGATACTTATATTATTTTAACCACAACAATGTAAATCCGATATCTCAAACACTTCAAAAACTTGAAGAAAAATATAAAAAACCATCTGAAAAAACAACTAAAAAGAATATCAATAAAGACGAACTTCGTGAAATGATTATAGAAATTCTTGAACAAAAAGGTTACGAATGATTTTCAGTCTGATTTTAACATCATTTGCCATTTTGTTGCAAGAATCGTATTTTGCAAAAGCATTGCAATGGTCATTGGTCCAATTCCACCCGGAACCGGTGTAATAAATTTTGCTTTACTCTTGCATTTTTCAAAGTCACAGTCTCCAACAATTTTTCCGTTTTCAAGCCTGTTAATACCAACATCAAGAATTACCGGGTTTGTAATATCTTCAGCATTAATAAGATTCGGTACACCACATGCAGTAATTAGAATATCCGCATTTTTTGTGTAAATTTCTCTATTTTGTGTTGCAGAATTAAGAACCGAAACAGTCGTACCTTTGTTAATTAGCATTGCAGCAAGTGGTTTTCCAACAATATTAGACATTCCTATCACAACAGCACTTTTACCACGAAGATTCGGCACAAGACTCTGCAAAATATGCATACAACCAAGCGGTGTACACGGCAAAAGAGAATACTCATGTGTTGTGTTTGTAAGCAATGCTCCCATGTTTTTCGGGTGGAATCCATCAACATCTTTTTCAGGTTTAATTGCATTAATAATAGCATTTGAATTAATATGCTTCGGTAAAGGCATTTGCACAAGAATACCGTTAACGGAAATATCCGTATTTAGTTCATTGATTTTTTCAAGAAGTTGTTCTTGTGTTATTGTTGACGGTAATAAAACTTCTTCAGATTTCATTCCACACTCAATTGCAAATTTTTTCTTATTTGACACATAAATTTTACTCGCAGGGTTTTCACCAATCAAAATTACCACAAGACACGGAACAATACCATTTTTAATAAGTTCCTGCGTTTGATTTTTTACATTGCTTCGAATAGCTTTTGCATACTCATTACCAAGAATTATATTACCATCAAGAAATGTTTGCATTAGTAAATAAAAGAAATTATTA
>JAURNI010000039.1 GCA_030830305.1 Alphaproteobacteria bacterium
AAAAACCAAAAAGATGAATATACAAAAATTCAGGAAGACATAGTCAAAAAAGCAATGGAAAAAGTGAAACAAAAAATGGAGTTAGATTTCAAATATCTAGCTCTGAGAATGGAAGATTTAAAAAACCAAAAATGAAAACCCTAGCAATTCTAATTAGCGGAAGCGGAAGTAACTTAAGAACAATCGCCCAGTTTTGCCAAGCAAACCCACACTTAGCCCGTGCCGGAGTGGTAATTTCTAACAAATCAGACGCTTTTGGGCTTGAAATTGCCAAGGAATTTAATATTCCTTCGGTTGTTATTCCAACAAAAGGACGCACAATGGCAGAATTTGAAGCAGAGATTCAGAAATATTTAAATGGAGTAGACTTAATTTGCCTTGCAGGATTTATGCGTGTTCTTACTGCGGAGTTCACTCAACAATGGCATGGAAAAATGGTGAATATTCACCCTTCATTGTTACCTGCTTTTAAAGGCGGCAATGCTGTGGAAGATGCCCTTAATTTTGGTGTGAAAATTACAGGTTGTAGTGTACATTTTGTTGAACCGGAAATTGACAGCGGGAAAATAATTACACAAAAAGCGGTTGAAATTCAAGATGGAGACACAAAAGAAAGCCTTCATAACCGCATTAAACAAGCCGAAACACTTGCATACACACAGGCATTACAAATTCTGTGTAAGTGACTACCACTGATTTTTTGGTGCTTTTGGATCCAAATTAATATTTGCTTTACCTTCTTGTTTTTTAAGCCATTCTTCTTTCTGTTTGCGTTCTGCATCTGCTTTTTCTTGTTCTATTTGCCAGGCGTTATCTTGCCCGTTTTCACCTTCATTTTGCAGTGCATTTGCAATTTCAAGCATTGTATCTTGAACACTCTCTTTGAATGTTTGTTTTGGCGTTTCTATCTCTGTAGGAGTTTCTACACCATCTACAAGCATTTCGGCATAAGCTTTATAGTGTTTGTCTGTAATATCAAGGTCCTTACCTCTCCACTCCCCTGTGTTTTCTTCCATAAATCCTTGTTTTTTATACTCATATAAACCCATTTGATTTTTATCGCTTTTAGTACCAAAGTAATCTCTCATATCATCTTGCAAAACAGAGTCTTTTTTCAATACTTTTTGCACTGCTTCCAACTTGTCTTCTCGTGACATGTCATTATTTGCAACGATTTTTGATATTTCCTTGTTTTCCAATCCCTTTCCCATTCCACTGGTAAAAAAACCAACACCACCGGTAACAAACTTCTTTATTTCATTTCTTTGAGACCTAAACCCCCCCGCAAGACTTTTATCTTTTTCACTAAAGTTTGATTTTGCAGAATTGTAACCAATTGAATATTTTAAAGTATTTGACTTCAACCCATCGACTACAGGGTTTACAATTGCTCCAACGGTGTTTTTGTCGCTGTAAAGACCTCCATTACCGGAAAACAAATTCGTTAAATGACTCTCCCCGGAACTAAATGATAAATTGTTAATAAGTTCCGTTAAGGTTGTGAAAGCTTTTTTAAAAATAATCAAGCCGATGATTAACAACCCAAGATTTTTAGATATATCACCATGATCCAAACCATAAACTACCAATTTTTTTAAACCAAGAAGTGTATCAAGGAGGTCCCCAACTAGAGGTACAGCTAAACCAAAAAGTTTAATTTGTTCCAACTTAACAGGAAAATTAAGTATATTTTCAATATTTTGAACAACCAAACTATAAAAAAGCAACCCCGCAAGAAATGACATCAATGCAAGATACAACCACGGCTTAATAATTCCAACCTCAATTAACGCCCACAAAAAACTCTTGGACTGTCCTTTTTTGAATTTAATTTTAACATCATTGATGGCAGCAAACAAAATAAAAAAAGGAACGCATTGCAATGCAAATAAAATTGTAATTTTTGCCATCATAAATGCCAAAAAAACATTTAATGTTGCCAATAATGCAAATACCATACAAATACCGATAACCGGTACATAGTGTATATAACCCGCAAACAACAACCCAAGAAGTTTTATCCTAACCCTATTACCAATTTCAGAATCAAAAAACATTCCAGCAACTATATCAAGCGGTGCATACACATTTCCCTCCGCATACGCATTACTACCATCTGCATATTGAATTTTTATTACTTTAAACAATGCACTTGTTGTTAAGTCCATTATCCAGTCCGCCGATGCAATTATTATACCATAGAAAAAATCTATAAATTTTTCAACCTCCGGTGAAAGAAGCAGACCTGTTGTTCCAAAAATAATTAGAATATCCATTGCAAATTCCTTGATGGTGATTTCCTGATCTCCACTTAACATGGAGAATCCCATTAATGCCGTTGCAAGCACAGCAACAATTATTGCAAGCGTACGAAATTCAAGACTAAAAAGAATATTATGTCTTAAGTTATGTAATATTTCACGCACACCGCCTTGGGGATTCACTTTACATGTTCCCGTGCCTGTTTCAAGAGAGCCATTCGCACAGACACCATTTATGGGCTTAACATATTTTGTCGGTTCACCAAGCAACATGAATTCAAAAGATTGATAAACACTCTTCTGAAGTACTATAACTCCATTAACGGAGAATGTTTCCTTTGAAGCGATAAACGAACCGGATTGCCCCTTAAGTGTAAAAATTGATACAAAGAGTATCAGTATACATACAACCACTAAAATAAGCCATACTATTATAAGCATTAGAATCTTGTTATCAAGTTTCTGTAAATCTTCGCCGATCTCCTTTAAAATTTTATCTGCTTGACTCATGTCAGGATCTTTATTCTTCTCTAAATGTTACATGTTTGTATTTTTCAAGATCATGCAATACAACGCCAATTCCTTTTACAACACAATTTAATGGTTCCTCTGCAATTCTTACAGAAAGACCCGTTGCTTGTGATATAAGTGTATCTATTCTTTTTAGTAAGGCACCACCACCGGTTACAACAATTCCGGACTCAACAATATCAGATGCAATTTCCGGAGGAGTAATTTCAAGTGCCGCCATGATTGCATCTACAATTTTTTCCAGAGGATCTCTTAAAGCTTCTGCAATATCTTTTTCAGAAATATCTATTCTTTTTGGAATTCCTGTTACTAGATCTCTTCCCTTAATCGTTATTGAATGATTTTCTTCAGACGGAATTGCACAACCTATTGAATGTTTAATTTTTTCTGCCGTTTGTTCGCCAATCAACATGTTATACTTTTTACGAATGTAACTGATAATTGCTTCCTCCATTTTATCACCTGCAACTCGAAGGGAATTTCCGTATACAACGCCACCAAGAGAAATTACCGCAATTTCGCTTGTACCACCACCGATATCAACAATCATTGAACCTTTTGCTTCTTCAATATCAATATTCGAACCCAATGCTGCTGCGATAGGTTCATCAATTAAATATGTTGTATGTGAACCAGCCATTTCTGCTGCATCTTGAATTGCTCTGCGTTCAACTGATGTTGCAGTTGACGGTACACAAATAATAATTGTTGGCTTAATAATAAAATTCATTTTGCAAACAAGACCAACAAAGTGACGAATCATTGCTTCTGCAAGTTTGAAATCTGCAATTACACCATCTTTTAACGGACGAATTGCCTGAAATTTTGCCGGTGTTTTCCCAACCATGATTTTTGCCTCCGTACCAAATTTATAAGGAACTAATTGCCCACCTTGGTATTCAACCGCAACGATTGACGGTTGGTTTAAAATTATGCCTTCGTCTACCGTATAAACAAGAGTATTTGCGGTACCAAGGTCAATTGCTATTTTTTTTGAAAATTTTGATGTAAGATACTGAAGCATACTTTTTATAAAGTCATTGTTTGGTAAACAACTTGAAATTGAATGTAAATTATGTCAAGATTTATTTTGTTACTCTTGACAAGAACCAAATAACCAATGCTGGTTAAATTTAACAATTCTTTTGTTTCGATGAAACTAATCGGCTTACTTGGCGGGACATCTTGGCCATCAACAATGCTTTATTATGAAAAACTTAATAGCCTTGTTAATAAACAACTTGGAGGCTTTAATTCTGCTAGGATTTTACTCTATAGCATAAATTATAATGAAATTAAAAGTAGCTATGCAACCGACTGGCAAAATGTGGAAATTTTGCTCGAACAAGAAATCCAGTTTTTTCTTCAAAAGAAGCCTGATTGCCTTGTGATTTGCAACAATACATTGCACAAAGCTTTTGATGCAGTTCAACACAAACTTGAATTGCAAATTCCGGTTTTCCATGCAGGTAGGCTTTCTGCACAAAGTGCCGTTACTAATGGATATAAATCCGTGTTATTGCTTGGAACAAAACTCACTATGGAGGATGGCTTTTTTGCCAAATATTTTAAGGATAAGAATGTTGATGTTGTGATTCCAACCTTAGAAGACAGATTAAAAATCCAAAATCTTCAAACACAAATTTCAAGCGGCGTTAAGAATGACGGATTTTACAACGATTTTTCCGATATTATTTCAAAATATAAAAACGTTAATGCAGTCTGTCTTGCCTGTACTGAGCTACCTTTGTATGTCAACCAAAAGAACTGCTCTTTACCCATTATAAACCCAATTGATTTACAGTGCATGGAGGCTTGTAAATTATTACTTCAATAAAGATTTTATTCTTGCATTTTGATTTTGTGTGAAATAACAAAAGTTTAATAAAAAACAACAAAGTGAAATGAAAATATTTATTGCAATCATTATTACCAGTTTTGTTTCTTCATGTGCGGAGGCAGTTGTTGGTGGAATTGGTGCTTCTGCTGTGTTTTTTTCAAAAAAAGAATACACAATATTTTCATCAAAAATGGTTTATGACGCAAAAAGAGAAGTATCATATCTTTTGCAAGACAATAACCACTCATCAAAGTCAGTTTCCATTGTACAAGGAGGAGATACCGTATACGCAATTGGTGTTGTAAAAAGCGCACTTGTGAAAAGTCGTATAATATCTGTTTTGGATAAAATTTTTAATAAACACTATGTTGACGAAATTGTCATTAATCCGGACGGTAGAAGCCGTATAAAAGATACATACATCAAAACAAAAGTTCGTAATAAGCTACTCTTCACAAGATACGCCAAATCTCAAAATTACAAAATACTCGTTTACAACCAAAAAGCATACATTATTGGTTTTGCGAGCAGTCAATCCGAAAAAGAAATTGTAATCAATACACTTTCGCAAATCGATTATATCGATGACATAGTTGCGTATATCACATAATTTGTTTTTTTAGTATGAATCCACTAAATTTGCTTTTAGCATCACCTTTGTTCGCAATTTTTTATATTATTCTGTTTTGTAAAAATGATGACAACTCTCGAAATATTACCAAAGCAGTAGGTATCACTCTTGCATCCGGTATTTTTGCACTAACATTTTATATAATGCGCCAATTTATACTTTATGCCAAGGTTTTTTATTACTCCGTGGATATCGGCTTCTTTCAGTACAGCGTTGAAATTAACGGTATGTCAATTTTATTTATTATGTTGACATCAATTCTAACATTAATTTGCATACTGTCCTCAAGATATTCAATACAAACCAGAGCTAAAGAATACCTTGTGCATTTTTTCTTTCTGGAATTTGCCATCTTTGGAGTCTTCCTAACAAGAGACATTGTAATGTTTTATATTTTCTTTGAACTTACACTAGTGCCAATGTTTTTTATCATTGGAATATGGGGCGGTAAAAACAAAGTGTATTCAACATTTAAATTATTTATATATACCTTTTCCGGATCTGTTTTATTTTTAATCGCTATAATTTATCTAGTAATTAAATACGATACAACAAGCATTTTGCAACTTGTTTATAGTATGTCACATCAATCCGGTATGGCACTTAGTGCAAATGTTGAAAAAATACTGTGGTTTATTTGTTTTATTGCTTTTGCCGTTAAAATTCCAATGGTACCACTACACACATGGCTTCCCAATGCTCACGTTGAAGCACCAACATCCGGTTCTGTAATTTTAGCCGGTATATTAATTAAGCTTGGGGGATATGCTATGATAACAATCCTTTTACCTCTCTTTCCAAGGGCATCTGTTTATTTTCAAGATTTTGTAATAGTTTTAAGTATTATTGCAATCATTTATGCATCAATTGTTGCATTACAACAAAATGACATTAAAAAAATGATCGCATATTCTTCTATTGCACATATGGGGTATGTTACCGTTTCAATTTTTACATTTACACAAGATGGATTTGCCGCAGCAATTTTCCAGATGATCAGCCATGGTATTATTTCCGGTGCTTTATTTCTTTCAATTGGTGTTTTATACGAACGACTTCATACTCGTGATTTTTCTGCATTTGGTGGCGTTGTACAAAGAATGCCAAAATTTGCTTTCATACTAATGATTCTAACAATGGCCTCCATTGGTTTACCGGGAACATCCGGTTTTGTCGGTGAATTTATAGCAATAATTTCCGTATTCCATATTTCTGCCATATACGGAATTCTAGTTGCAACAGGAATGGTTCTTGGTGCATGTTACATGCTTATTATGTACAAAAAAACAATGTTTGGAGAAATTACCAACCCTAAAATTAACACAATACAAGACCTTACCCGTACAGAGATATTTACACTTGGATCTTTGTGTATTCTTTGTTTGTTTCTTGGTGTATACCCTCGTGCAATTTTGGAAATTGTTCCGTTGTTTAACCTTGCAGTGTACTTATAAATACAGTTTAAATGCTTGAATTTATCCAAAGAATATGATAACATATCTTGTGTTGTTATTCCTTTTCTTTCCATGCAAAAGTTAATGTTGAATATTTCAAACAAAGGTATGCATAATTATGCAATAGACATTAAACATTATGTTAGCACATTAAAGCATTTTATTCATCTTAGATACCTTCCTTTAGTTCTTGAGCAGAAAATTGCAAACAAAAAAGAAGACGCCAAAACAAAAGATTATTCCACAAGATTGCGTAAGTTTATAAAACAGCTGGAAGATGGAATTAAAGATTTTGACCATAACTCACCAACCATGCAAACGGCATTAGGTGATACAAGCCTAAAAGTCACTCATTACAATGTTGATAAAAATGGTGGAAGATCTTACATTGCTTTATTAACCGACGATAGTGCTAATGATGTTTTAGCTTATACTTTTATAGCCTAAACGGAAGTAACTCACACAAGCCATATATTATTGATAGCGGCAGTTTACCATTAGACGGTTCAGAAAAATACATACGAGGATTGTACTATAAATTACAAAATGAAAATTCTCCATTTGTGCGAAATGAAATACGGAAAAATATTGCAGGACAAAACGGAGTTGATTGCGAAATTTTATTGTTACAATCTATTAAAGATAGAATTCAAGATGAATATCGTCAAGAGTATGGAGTTGATTTAAAAAATGTTCAACTTGAAAGATCTTGTACAAATTCAAGCGGGAAATTAGCATCGTCAATATTTTCAGAAAATTATAAAGAAGAAAATAACACAAATAAAATAGCAGATGTAATCAGTAAAAGAATTA
>JAURNI010000040.1 GCA_030830305.1 Alphaproteobacteria bacterium
CTTGGACTTAATTTTGATAAATCTTCTTGCGATAAGACCGACAACCTTTGACCATATTTAACATAACCTTCAAAATATTTGTTTATTTTAATTTCTGGCAAAGGTTTCTTGTTTTGAATTGCTTCCAAAACTTTTGGGTGAGCGTCAAAAACAGGCTTTAAATAATCCATTACTTTTTCTGGGTTATTTTCTGCAAACTTTTTAACCTTATCGGCGTAAATATGGCAGGAGAAGTTGTCGGCTTGTGTGTACAAAGTACATGGGTCAACAACAATAATCTTCATTTCATGTGCTAATTGATTTAGATAGCATGAAATATCTTTTTCATTATTAATACATTCCAGCATTTTTTTTTGTTCAGTATCCATTTCTTCCTCATTTTCAGGAAGGATATCTTTTAACAATATTCGGTTTACATCTGCACACATTGGTACAATGTATGTTAAGTTATCTTGTTTGTAAATAAAAGCAAATTCTTGATGCAATCCATTATCAAAAATTATCATACTGTTTTTGTTTTTATCATCACTATTTAAAAGCGTTACAAAACCTTTTTCATCTGTTTCCTTGTTATTTACTTTGTCCATATGTTGTTCCAACAATATTGGATTGTGTGTAAGATTGAAATCGCCCTTATATATTTTTGTTGTATCTGAACTGTTCTGCATACTTTAAACTAATAACTAACATCACAACTATACTCTATTTTTTGCTATTTTTCAACTTGAATTTCAAATTATTTAAACCATATTATGTTTAAGTGTTTTGAAGTGTATGTTTGAAAGGTTGACGGAAAAATCCGTAGAAATTTTGAAATCGGCAGAAAATTTAGCAAAGGCAAAAGGTAATCAGCAAATTCGCCCGGAACACTTTCTTTCGGAAATGCTAACAGACAAAGACGGCTTTATTAAAGATTTACTAATTATTTGTAATGTGCAAATTGGATTACTTGAAAGAAGTCTCCGCGATGCACTTATTAAACTGCCACAAGTTTCAGGCGATGGTATGGGTCAGGTTTATATGTCTTCAGACCTCACAAAAGTGCTAACAGAAGCGGATAACCTTGCTAAAAAAAGCGGAGACGCCTTCGTTTCCCTGGAGCGAATTTTGGAAGCAATGGTTTATGTAGAAAATAGCGTTGCGAAAATTTTGAAAGAAGCAGGTTTGGGGTTGACAGTGCTTCGCGAAGCAATTGAACGAGTGCGTGGTGGAAAAACAGTTAGTTCACAGTCAGCAGAAAGTACTTATAATTCCTTAAAAAAATACGCAAAGAATGTTACACAAAAAGCAAAAGAAGGAAAAATTGACCCTATCATTGGTAGAGATGAAGAAATTCGCCGCGCTGTGCGTGTTCTTTCAAGAAGAACAAAAAATAACCCTGTTTTAATTGGAGAACCAGGGGTTGGAAAAACTGCAATTGTTGAGGGTTTGGCGTTAAGAATTATTAACCAAGATGTGCCTGAAAACCTGAAAAACAAGCAGATTTTTGAACTTGATATGGGTGCATTAATTGCAGGGGCAAAGTACCGCGGGGAATTTGAAGAACGCCTAAAGGCAGTTGTGAACGAGGTTGAAAGTGCAGATGGTGCAATAATTTTATTCATTGATGAACTTCACACCCTTGTTGGTGCAGGCAAAACAGACGGGGCAATGGATGCTTCAAACCTTTTAAAACCGGCACTTGCAAGGGGAACGTTGCGGTGTATTGGTGCAACCACTCTTGATGAATACCGTAAGTATATTGAAAAAGACCCTGCTCTTGCAAGAAGGTTTCAGTCGGTTTTTGTGGCAGAACCAAGCGTTGAGGATACAATTTCCATTTTGCGTGGAATAAAAGATATTTACGAAGCGCACCACGGGGTGAAAATTTCAGATTCTGCCATGGTTGCAGCGGCAACGATGTCCGACCGTTATATTCAAGACCGCTTCCTTCCTGACAAAGCCATTGATTTAATTGATGAATCATGTTCGGCACTTCGTATGCAAATTGATTCAAAACCCGAAGAAGTTGATAAAATTGACCGCCAAATCATTCAACTAAAAATTGAACAACAAGTTTTAAAGAAAGAAGAAAATCCATCTTCCCAAAAACGCCTCGTTGAACTTGAAGAACAGCTTAATGTTTTACAGGAGCAGTCAACCAAATTAACTTCAAAATGGCAGGCGGAAAAGACTAAGATTGAAGAATTGCGAGACCTCAAAAAACAGGTAACGCAGTTACAAGCAGAATTGGAGGACGCCCAAAGAAGAGGGGACTTACAACGAGCAGGAGAAATTTCTTATGGCAAGCTACCGGTTGTTAAGGAAAAAATTAAAGCTTTAGAGGGGAAAACTCAAGCAACAATGGTGCGTGAACAAATTGATGAAAGTGATATTGCAAAAGTTATTTCAAAAATTACAGGCATTCCTGTTGATAAAATGATGGAATCTGAACGCAAAAAATTGCTTAAAATTGCGGAAAAACTTGGAGAGAGAGTTATTGGGCAGAATGAAGCGATTACAGCAGTTTCCAATGCAATTAAACGGTCAAGGGCAGGGCTTTCAGACCCAAACCGTCCAATGGGTTCATTCCTTTTTCTTGGGCCTACGGGTGTTGGAAAAACAGAGATTTGTAAAACTCTTGCAAACTTTTTATTTGATGATGAGAAGGCAATATTGCGTTTGGATATGTCTGAATATATGGA
>JAURNI010000003.1 GCA_030830305.1 Alphaproteobacteria bacterium
AAGCCATGTGAAGATACCTTTTTTTTCTTGTGTGTCTAAATCTTTCTGCGTTTGCACATTGCATTCACGAACAAAATTTGCAATTTCGGCACTGCTTCCTGTAAGGGTTTGGGCTAATGGGTGGCGTGGTGAAATTCCAATAAACGATGCACCAAATAGGGTTTCTGGGCGTGTTGTAAATACTGTAATTTTTTCCTCACCAACAATTTTAAACTCAACTTCCGCACCTGTTGATTTCCCAATCCAATTTTCTTGCATTGTGCGAACTTTCTCCGGCCATTCTTTTAAGTTTTCAAGTCCATCAAGTAAATTTTGGGAAAAATCCGATACTTTTAAAAACCATTGGTTAAGCTCTTTTTGCTCAACTAACGCACCAGAACGCCAGCCTCTACCATCAATTACTTGTTCATTTGCAAGAACGGTGTTGTCAACAGGATCCCAGTTCACGAACGATTTTTTTCTGTATGCAATTCCATTTGCAAGGAAATCCAAAAACATTTCTTGGCTGTGTTTGTAGTACTCCGGAAGACATGTTGTAACTTCATGCTCCCAATCAAAATCAAAACCAAGAACTTTAAACTGTGATTTCATATTCGCAATATTTGCAAGAGTCCACTCCTTTGGGTGCACTCCTTTTTCAATTGCTGCATTTTCTGCCGGAAGGCCGAAGGCATCCCACCCTATTGGGTGAAGGACTGAAACTCCGTTTAGTTTTTGAAAACGAGTAATTACATCTCCAATTGTGTAATTTCTAACATGCCCCATGTGTAAATTACCCGAAGGATATGGAAACATTTCTAAAATGTATTTTTGATATTCTGTATTAATGCTCTGTTTTTTATTCCATTTTTTCTGCACAGACTGCTCAATTTCCCGGTGACTATACTGCATGAAATTCATTTGACTTATTACTTCTAATTTTCTTTTTTATAAAAAAGAATTTTTCAAGTATATTTATGGAATTCAAATGGTTTGACGAAAACAACAATGTAATTTCCTGCATTGAAAAAATTAAAATTTTGAACGAAAATATGACAGAACTCACTCAAACAATGAAAGATGCTCAAGATGATGCAACTTTGATGGGAGTATCAAATAAAAATTTTAAGAAAAATATTGCACTATTGTTTGAACAAATGTTTGGATAATTATTTTTGCAAGGTTGGAAATCTTTCTTTGTTTTGTTCAAAACGCATTGAAATTGGCATATTTGTAGAATGTCGATAGTGTGCATCATATTGTTCGGTATTCATATCGTTAACCATTCTGTGTGGTATATTTAATTTATTTAGTCTGCTACTAACTTCATTCATGTAAGAAGTTGAATTTGGGGCAAGGCGATCTTTTGGATTATATGCAATTAATATTTCAGGTTTAAATTCAGTTTTCTTGGAAAGTTCATGAAGGTATTCAATTGCATTTGGTCCTTTTAGTATCGCCCTTTCATCGTATAAAATAGACTTTATAAACTGCCTCAATTTAAAGAACAATATTTTCAAATTTTCTGAAAGACTGTGATTTGAATTTAATTCGCATTCAATTAAACCGTTGTAGAGGTGTAAATTGTTTACCTTTTTTAAAACTTCTTTTCCATGTGTTTTATCTTCCATAATTGCAGAAAGAAATGCAAGAGCTTTCACCGGACCATACGAATGCCCAGCAATATCAATGGTTTTGGCTGTGAGTAATGCAGGTTTCATTACATTGTATATCTCCCTCATTTCATCAACAAGCTGTTTATGGTTTGAAGTTGATGTATTTTTGGAAGTGTACGGCATGTAAATTTTGCTTTTTGTGTGCGGTTGATATTCCAGCTCCTTTTTCTGTAAATATTCCGCCACTGGTTCAATTAATGGAGTGCCGTGAAATACAATAAGTGCATTATCACTTTGAAATGCAGGATTGTGATACACCTTAACATTACCATTTTTACTTTGAAGCATTTTATAATTCAAAAATCTTATACATCATTCTACCATTTTTATTGGTAAATGTCAATTATCTAATGTTATAATTTGAGGACATAACCTCGCCGTATGCTCCTGCGTTTAGAATGGCGACGAGGTTGCCTCTTTGTAATGCTTGCATTTGGTAATTTTTGGCAAAGATATCACTTGATTCGCAAATTGGTCCAACAATTGTGTATGTTTCTTGCGGTTTGTTGCCATCAAGTTCAACGGGAATAATTTCATGAAATGCACCATACATTGCTGGGCGAATCAGGTTGTGCATGCCTGCGTCTATTATTGCAAATTTTGTATGGCTTGTGTTTTTGATGTACAACACTTTGGAAACCAAAATACCAGCATTGGCGGAAATTGAACGCCCCGGTTCAAAAATACTCAATGGCTTGCTTTTAATTGCATTAAGGCATTTTTTCACGGCATTGGCATAGCGTGGGTAATCAAAGATTGCATCGTCTTTTGTGTACTGAATACCAATTCCACCGCCAAAATCTATCGTTTTAAAATCAAAACCTTTTGCTTCTGTTTCTTTTATTAAATCCGTTAAAATATCAAAAGCGTTTTCAAAAAGGGAGACATCTAAAATTTGAGATCCTATATGACACGAAAATCCATTAAAGATTAAGTTATTACAAGTTTTGAGTATTTCCAAAGTGGCGGGAATATCTGTGATATCAATGCCAAACTTGTTGCCAATTTTTCCTGTTGTAATTTTTTCGTGGGTGTAACTTTCCACCTTTAAATGTGGATTCACCCTCAATGCAATGTTCACATTTTTACCAAGCGTTTTCGCAATTGATTGAATAATGAGCATTTCCTCGGTTGATTCTACATTAATTTGTAAAATTTGGTTTTGAATTGCAAATGAGATTTCATCATCCGTTTTACCCACTCCCGCAAGAACAATTTTCTGCGGATTGCAACCGCACTTAATTGCAAGCTTCATTTCACCAAGGGAAACGCAGTCAATCCCTGAACCATTTTCGATTAAATATCGAACAATATTTTTGTTGTTGCAAGATTTTACTGAGAAAGCGATAAGGTTATCGATTTCTTTTAGTTGTTTTTGAAAAAACTGAAGATTTATAATAGCCTGTTTAGATGAATATATATAACAAGGAGTTTGTGTATTCTTTGGAATGTGGAAGTTTTGATTATTGTTCATTTTAACCAATAAAGCTTTGAATTAGATGTTGATATGTAGTTGATGTTTGAAACACGAAGTATAACAAAACAAATAAAAACATTGTAATAATATATACCTTCATTAGTAATGATGTTTTAAAAGAATGATAAGATGATTCAAGGTTTTGTTGTGGTGTATTGAAGTATATATTTTTAATAATTTTTAGATAATAAAACAACCCTATAGCAGATGTTACGACGATAATTATCGGTATATAAAAATTTTCCTGTAGCATTAAATTTTTGATAATAATATATTTTGCAAAAAAGCCGGCTAATGGTGGAATTCCTGCTAGATTCAGTAATGAAAAGCTAAGCAGAAAAGCTAAATAAGGATTTGTTTTGTATAAACCCTGAATACTTGATATTGTACCATTGTATGTAAAATTTTTGCGAATGCTCATTAGCACTGTAATGAAAAACAATACGGAAATACTGTATATTGCAATAAATTCAATAAGAACGGTTTTAGTAAAAATGGGTGTAATAAAAACTGTAAGGATAAATCCGATATTTGCAATACCACTGTATGCAAGAATTTTTTGAATATGATTTTGGAAGATACCTCCAACAGAACCAATAATCATTGAAGCAATTGCTACCATGGTAATTGTTGTTAGTATTATGTTTTCTTGAATGTATGGTATAATGTTTGAAAGGGCAAGAAGCGCTGCAACTTTTGGCAAGATTGTAATTATACTAAGAGACGGTAAGCTTGTTGTAGAGTAAACATCTGGCGCCCAAAAATGAAATGGAAAGGCAGTAAGCTTAAAGAATACACCACAAAGAAACATAATAATTCCGATTGTTACAAGTGTGTTATGCTTGATATCGTAAAATTCAATAGAATGACTACCTCCATAAATAAATGAAATTCCAAATAACATTATTGCTGATGATATGCCACCAATTATAAAATATTTCATTGCTGATTCTGAAGTCAGTATTTTTTTTTGTAAAAGGGCGACTATAATATAACCAACAAATGAAATTGTTTCAAATGCAAGGTATAGAGATAAAAAGTCTTTTGATCTGATTGCAAATAATGTTCCTATGAATGCAGATATTACAAGAAAATATACGCTGAAGTTTGTGATCTTTGATGAGTGATAATATGTGTGTAGGTATATAATACAAAGACAAGAAAACAGTAAAAGCACATCAATGATATTAGTATGATAATACAAATGAAAGGCGAACACTGTCATGATAAGCAGTGTTAAAATAGTAAGAAAAAGATTTTTTATAGATCTCGATAATGTTGTGGTTTGAAAAAGAGACGCAATAAGTGAAAAAACCGCAACACCAATGAGTGAAAACTCCAATGATGAATTAAAAATGACTTGCATAATGCTAGGCATAGTTTAAAGAAAATCAAGTTAACTTAAATTTCTTTATAAACTTGACATATTGATATGTCAAACTATATCTTTAAATAAAAATCAAATTTCGTTATGATTACACCAAACACAGTTCCGGTTATAGCAGTAAGAGACATTGTTACATTTCCAAATACTATCGTGCCTTTATATGTTGGCAGGACACAGTCCGTTAATGCAATAAATTATGCTTTTAAAGAAGGGCAATCTGTGATTATTGTAACACAGAAAAAGGCTCATATTGAGGATGTTACAATTGACAATTTGTATAACTATGGTGTCCTTGCAAACATTGTGCATGTTGCAAAAACAGGCAAAAGTGAAATGAAGGTAATTGTTGATATACATACTCGTGTAAAAATTGAAAAGTTTATTATTAACGAGAATTCTTCAATGTTAGTTGCAGAAATAAAACAGGAGAAGACTAATCCAATTCCAGAGCAAGATGCGCAGCTTTTGGTTCGTGCATTAAAAAATACATTTGCAGAATATGTTAAAGCTTCAAATGTTATTCCAATTGATATTGTTGCAACTGTAGCACAGATTGAAGACCCGGAAGTTTATGTTGATATTGTTTCTTCAACATTACCCGTTAAAATTCCGGAAAAAATTGAAATTTTACAAGAACTTGATTTTACAACAAGAGTAACAAAAATTACCAAAATTTATAATAATGAAATTAAACTTGCTCATCTTGAAAATAAGATTCAAGGTAAAGTAAGGCAAAATTTGACTAAAAGTCAGCAGGAACACTATCTTCGTGAACAAATAGATGTATTGCAAAAAGAACTTAATTCAGTGAGCGGTAAAGACACAGACGGTGTTGAAAAATATGAAAAACTACTTAAAAAACTTAGAGCTCCAAAAGAAGTAAAAGAAAAAGTGCAAGAAGAAGTTTCTCGTTTAAAATCTCTTTCATCTTACTCTTCTGAAAACTCGATTATAAAAACTTATCTTGATTGGATTTTTGCTTTGCCGTGGGGAAAATATTCACATGGCAAAATTAATACAAAGAAAGCAATTGATATTCTAAATAAGCATCATTATGGGCTTGATAAAATCAAAGAAAGAATTTTAGAATATATTGCAGTTTATTCAAGAGTTGAAAAACCGAAAGGGCAAATTTTATGTCTTTATGGTCCTCCGGGTGTTGGTAAGACAAGTATTGTTGCTTCAATTGCAGAAGCAATGGGTAAAAAGTATGCAAGAATTTCACTTGGCGGAATGAGAGATGAAGCTGAAATAAGAGGACACAGAAAGACATATATTGGTGCATTTCCGGGGAAAATTATTAGTGCTATCAAAAAAGCGGGAACCATGAACCCTGTAATTTTACTTGATGAAATTGATAAAATATCCGATAGCTACAAAGGAGATCCTGCTTCTGCACTTCTTGAAGTTCTTGACCCCGAACAAAACAAAACATTCCAAGATAACTACCTTGAAGTTGATTTCGATCTTTCAAACATTACTTTTATTACAACGGCAAATAGTTTAAATATTTCACAACCGTTACTTGACCGTATGGAGTTGGTAAATGTTAGTGGTTATACTGAACTTGAAAAAATGCAAATTGCGAAAAACTATATAATTCCGGAAGCATTGCATGAAATTGGTTTAAAGGGAGAGGAAATGCAAATTGATGATAATGCACTTCTTGCTCTAATTAACAATTATACAAGGGAATCTGGTGTGCGTAACTTGAAACAAAACATTTTTAAACTTGCAAGAAAGGTATTGGTCAAAATTCTTAAGGAAGAAGAAAAAGTTTGTATTATTACGAAAGAAGGTCTTGCTAAATACCTTGGTGTTGAGAAATACGAACATGGGGAAAGAGAAGAAGGCTTAACTCCAGGTATTACAACAGGGCTTGCATATACCACTGCCGGCGGTGATATTCTTTCGATTGAAGCCATTAAAATTGCAAATGGTAAGGGCGAAATTAAATTTACGGGAAAATTGGGAGATGTTATGAAGGAATCGATGCAAATTGCCCATGGATACTTGAAATCTCACGCAGATTTTTATGGAATCTCCATCGAAGATTTACAGAAAAACGATATTCATGTTCATGTTCCCGAAGGTGCAACACCAAAAGATGGACCATCTGCCGGCGTTACAATTGTAACTTCACTTGTTTCTTTATTTAGAAATGTGCCTGTTAAGAATAATATTGCAATGACAGGTGAAGTAACGCTTCAGGGTAAAGTTTTACCAATTGGTGGTTTAAAAGAAAAGTTGATGTCTGCCGTTAGAAGTGGTATTACAGAAGTTTTTATTCCTCAAAAAAATGTGAAAGATTTGGAAGATGTTCCACAGGAGATTAAAGAAAAATTACAGATTTACCCTGTAAAGCATGTTTCTGAAATCATTCCCCTTGCATTAAATGGTAAGTAAATTGTCACAATAATTATGAAAACATTTTTGGTATATTCAAAAAAACCTATGAAGTTTATTGCTTCAGTTAAAGATATCTCCAGTATTCAATTTGTGAAATACGGTTTTAATTGGCTTTATTTTATTGATTTTCTTAATATTTTTATATCTTTTAGAAGAAAATTTTATGCAATAACAGCAATTTTAACTGCAGTATATATTGTATTTTCCAATAATTCAACTTTACAAATAGCGTGTGTTATTTCTATTGCGCTTTTAGCATATATCCTTGAGGGGTTTTTTCTCAAAAAAAGAAAATATCAACTTATTGCAACAATTGAAGCAAAAAATGTTAAACAAGCAAAAGAGCTTTTTTTAAAAGATTACATCCTTCAGCAAAACCGAGTTTTTATTGGAAGAGGTTATAACTTGTAACTCTTTTGCTGTTTTGTATTCAATATTTCTCCATTTTGATTGTAGGTGTAATTTTTCCTTGGAAGTGTTTTCTTTGTCGATTTCTGTATTTCCTACATGTAGCATAATTTCTATTGTCTTGAAATTTTTTGGAATATTATATTTTTGAATATATCTTGTGTTTATATTGCATGTACGAAAAATACTAATAAAATAGACAGAAGATTTATATTTGTTAAATTTTCCTAAAGTGCGTAGTAATAAAAGCTTAATGGTATTTTTAATATTAAAAATATTCAGAACTTGCCATTGAAAAATGCTTTCATTAATAATTCTAATTCTTGGAATATTATATTCTTTTGCAATTTTTTGTATAATATCAAAAATCAAAGGAATGGTATGTATGTGTTGATGTCCGTCAATATGTGTTGGTTTTGGTATAAATTCTACCAGCTTTAAAATTTGTGCTTTTGCTTCACTCTGAATCAGTTGTTTTACTTTCTGTGGTCTAAAAATGCTCAAAAATAAAATTTGTATGAAAGTTTTGTTAAAATTTCCTTTATCATTGGTAATAAGCGATTTTCCTTTGATTGATAGCGCTTTTCCGAATGTAAAATCCAAATGCAACCCAATATTGGTTTTGATATTCGAGAGTTTGGTTATAGAAGTTTTAAATTTTTCCGTTGTAACAAACGAACTCACTGTGTTTAATGCATCAATTTTTATAAGTTCAACGGTAGCACTATCTACTCCGTTACTAATGGAATAGTCGTCAGTTGTAATAATTGCATTACCATGTTTTATAAATTCAATTGCTTTCATTTTTTGGATATAAAATCTGCAAAGTATAGTGGTCGTTTTTTAACCTCCATATGAATTCTTCCAACATACTCCCCAATTAATGTAATTACAAGAGTTTGAACGGAAAATATAAGAATCATCATAATAATTATTGTGGCAAAGCCATTTGACGGTTTGTTGTTAATGAAATGATCAAAAAATATATATACTGCATACATCGCACTTGCAATACAACAAAAAATAGCAAAAAGTGTTAATATTCTAAGAGGCTTTATTGAAAACTGTAAAATACCATTTAAACCAAGATTAAAATACGAGAACAAATTATAACTACTTTTGCCGTGTAGTCTTGCCGGAACATCAAATTCTATTACGGTGTGATTTGTTATGCCAATCCATGTTAATATTCCACGAAACATTCTTTCCTGTTCATCTATTTTTTTAATTCTGTCGATATACTTTTTGGAGATAAGACGAAAATCTGGATAGCTATTATCGAATTTAACATCAGAAAGAAAATTTAAGGTTCTATAGAAGATTTTACTTAACATTGAATGTACAAAGCCTATATTATACTTCTTTCTTTTTGAAAGAACTATATCGTATCCTTTAACAATCCATGATTCTATCATCTGTTTTGCAACTTCAGGTGGGTTTTGCATGTCTCCGTCCATAAACAGGGCTGCATCTCCTGTTGCATAATTCATTCCTGCGGTCATTGCAATTTCATGTCCGAAGTTTCTGGTGAAATTCACGATTTTAATGTTTGTGTTGTTATTTTGTTCTTCTTGTAGTTTTATTAAACTTAAATCTTTACTGCCATCATTAACGCAAATAATTTCATTTTCCAGTTGATTTGTTTTTTGGAAATCGTTAAGCATTATATTTAATTTAGGCAATAATATGGGAATATTTTGTTCCTCGTTGTATATTGAAACAATAATGGAAATTTTTTTTATTTGATCCATAAAATACTAACACCAATTAAAATTATTACAGTTCCTAAAACCTTACACAAAGAAAGAGGTTCGCCAAGGAAAAAGTATGAAAGTATGATTACTGCAATATAACTTGTTGCAATTGTTGGGTAAGCAATCGAGAGACTTATATGTTTAAGAGTCGTTACATAAATTAGTGTTGAAATACCATAGAACACCAAGCCTAGAAAGAGAAATTTATTTGTTAAAAAAGATATTATAGTGTTAAATAGTCCGCCTGTAAATGTTTTTGCACCTATTTTAAAGAAAATTTGACCTGCAGCACCCAAAAATGATGCAAGTAATATTTGAAAAAAGTACAACATTTTTTGATAAAAACCAAATATAAAAAATATTACTTGAAAATCAAGCTCTTTTAATAATAAAAAAAGGTATTTTTCCATGAAAAATTGTAAGTGTTAGTTTGCTCTTGCTTTTAAAGAACAAGTGTATATATAAGTACTATTTAATTCAAAGTAATGTTTGTAGTTTTTTTTAAAAACAGAATTTTAAAACAAAAAAATGGAATTGGCGATGTTTTCAACATTGGCAACCTTGTAAGTACTACAATACAAAAAATGTCTCCATTTGAAATCATGAAATGTGACGCTTTTGATTTATTAAAACCACCACCGAAGCTTGCAATTCTTGCGGAAAAACTTGCGATCCTTGCTGCGTTATCTGAGGTTGTGGCGGTTTTATGTAAACTCTTTCATTATGTTCATTATGAAATTATTATTTATGGTTCTCTATATTCAAGTGTTGCTGTAACAATTTTATTACCTCTTGCAAAGTGGATTGATTCCAAAGTTGAATATAGCAAGTTAATTAACAGTTTAAAGGAAAATCACTTTGATAGAGCGCTATTTTTAGCTTTTTTATTTGGTGTTTGTACAATTATTGGTTCTGAAAAAATATCGGAATTCAAGAAAAAAGAATATGGATTTTCCATAAAAGTTCGAAATTTATTTCATAATTTTTGGGACAATACTAGAATATATGGTAACTTTGTCAAACAATTTGAAGAATTATTTGGCGACAGTTCTTTTGATATTTTCTTACAAAAACTTGACGATCTTAATCGTGAGTACTTGGAAATTTATGATATACACAAACTTATTGGTTGTTTTTTTAATGATGTTGAGCTTTGGGAAAATAAGAAAGTATTACAAGCTATGCGAATTTTAAACTATCGAAGTTCCGGTATAAAAATGACAAGCAATTCAGAAATCATACAGTCAATAGATTACCTTCTTTTGAGTTACTTTAAATATGGTAAAAGTGATATTATGCATGAAGTGGAAAAAATTTATACCATTGGTAATGGTAATATAATTTCAAAATGAACAAAGCTTTATTTCTTGACCGTGATGGTATAATCAATCAAGATCACGGGTATGTCTATGAAACATCAAAACTTACAATTCTTAATGGTATTGTAGAGCTGTGTAGAGTTGCATCTTTCAAAGGCTATCTTTTGGTTGTGGTGACGAATCAGTCAGGAATTGGAAGGGGTTATTATACGGAAGAACAATTTTGGCAATTTATGCATGCAATAGAAGTGTATTTTGCGAAATGTGGTATAAAATTTACAAAAATCTATTTTTCCCCGTATCATCCTGAAGCGAAAGATGAAAAATACAAATACGGTGAAGAGTTGCGAAAACCAAACCCCGGAATGATTTTACAAGCTCAAAAAGAATTTAATATCAACCTTGCACAATCAATACTAATTGGAGATAAAATTACAGATATTCAAGCCGGTCTTAAAGCCGGTGTTGGTAGAAACATTTTATTTTGTGGTATCTTTGAAAATATTTTTTAAAAACTAGAAGAATTATTGCTTGACAATTATTTCATAACATTCTATTTGCTCGTGCAAATGGGCGATTAGCTCAGCTGGCTAGAGCACTTCTCTTACAAAGAATAGGTCGGGGGTTCGAATCCCTCATCGCCCACCATTTTCCTTGCATTACTATCTTCGAAAGAAAAATACTTGACAACTGTTCTTTAGTAGAACATTTATTCAGATAATAATTAAAAAGTTATGGTTAAAATTCATTTTCGTTTACCAAATGGCGAACTTAAAACAGTAGAAGCACAGGAAGGTCTTTCTGTTTTAGAAGTTGCACATCAAAATCATATTCCGTTGGAAGGTGCATGTGAGGGTTCTCTTGCTTGTTCAACTTGTCATGTAATCCTTGAAGATGAATCTGTTTACAACTCACTACCTTCTGCAAAAGAAGACGAAGAAGACATGCTTGATTTAGCCTTTGGTCTAACAAAAACATCTCGTCTTGGTTGTCAGATTTTAGTAACCAAAAATCTTGAAGGTACAGTATTTATTATTCCACAAGAAAACAGAAATATATCTTAGTATGAAATCTATTACTCCTGCATGTTATAATATATTATTGACAGAAATTAATGACATTAAGCAAAGTCAGCTTCCGGTCGTTGCTGAAGAAATTTCTATTGCAAGAAGTCATGGAGATTTACGCGAAAATGCACAATATTCTGCTGCAAAGGAAAAACAACGCATGATTGAAGCTCGTCTTGGTGAGCTTGAGGAAGTAATATCAACATATACAGTTGTTGATATTTGTGGTAAAAAATTTGATTTCGTAGCATTTGGTGCAACAATTGAAATTCAATTTCTTGATGATAACTCTATTAAAAAATTCCAGATTCTTTCGGATTATGATGCTGATATAAATAAAGGTATTATATCGATTAATGCACCAATTGTTAAGGGATTGTTGGGTCTTAAAGAATGTGATGAAGCAGAAGTTATACTTGCAGGCAAAACAAGGGATATTCTAATTAAAAAAATTAGCTAAAAATTGTACAATATCCCTCTTTGATAGAGGTTAATGGTTGAGTACTGCGTCCGTTTATAATAACTGCATGAAATCCGTTTTCTATTGCGATGTTTCCGGCTTTAATTTTAGTCATTATACCACCAGAACCAAACTCCGTTTCACTATGTATTTGAGTATTGTCAATTTTAATTACCCCTGTATGTGTGATAATTCTTGCCTGAAGATTTGTATGTGGATTAGTATCGTACACTCCGTTCACATCTGTTAGAATTACTAGTAAATCTGCATTAATAGCACAGGAAACATGAGCTGCAAGAGTGTCGTTATCTCCGATTTTTATTTCATCTGTGGATATTGCATCATTTTCATTTATTACGGGAATTGCATTTAGTGTGCGAAGAGAGGAAATTGTTGATTGTAAGTTTTTTAAAGATTTTGGATTATTAATATCTTCATTTGTTAATAAAATTTGCCCCATTTTAATTGCTTTTTTTGCAAATGCTTGGTAATAAATATGCATGAGCTGTACTTGACCAATTGATGACAGTGCTTGTTTTTGGGAGATATCTATAGGTTTTGGAAAATTCATGCTTTTTCTTGCGGTTGCAATGGCACCAGATGTGACTATTGTAATATTTGCAAATTGCTTTACGGTTACAATTTCTTCGATGAAATTTTCAAATAGATTATTCTCTATAAGGTGTACTAATGTATTGGAGCCAATTTTGACAACAATATTTTTATATTTTGAAATAAACATACTACTTTTTCCAAATATCTTGAATTAAACAAAACCATTGCAGGGGATTGTTTTTGATCCATTGTTCAAAATGATTAAAAATTTCTTGAGTAATACCATGTGGTGTAGAATGTTCGCTTGGAATGATTGGTTTTTCTGTGGAAAGAATAAACTTGTTATTTCCTAAACGGTAGCAGTGCCCACAGTAAATGTAGGCGTTATTTTTAATTGCAAGTCTGGCAATTGCTGTTGCAAATGGTGCTTTGTTGCCAAAAAACTCGATTTGTTCTCCGTTTTTTTGATCTCGCTGGTCAAGCAATATTACAAGAATTCTGTTATTATTAAGAGACTTTAGCATCTTTTTTAGTGCAGATGGATCCCTTTTTTCAATCAATTCAACATGTGTTCGTTCCTTAACATATGCATGGTCAAGTCTTAGATTATTTTGTTTTCGATAAATTATTGTTGTTTGAATTCCATGAACTTCATAAAGATACTTGTGTGCAATCTCCCAGTTACCGATATGTGCGGAAGGAACAATGATTGTCTTACCACTTTTATGCATTGCAATAAGTTCATTAATTCCCTTTGTACTAACATGATTAACTAGCCATTCTTTTGTCATTTGTCTTTGTCCAAGGCCTTCTGTAAAAATTCTTGCAATGTTTGCACAGTATTCTTTAACCATTGTTCCTGCTTCCTTTGTAGATATTTTTCTGCCTAAGACAATTTCAAGATTTTTGACAAGAATTGTATAGCGTTTTTTACCACCGTTCCATAAAAGAAAAGGATACATGATAAATCTCCCAACAAATACACCGAAGCGACTTTTTGCTTCAATACTAAAAGGACGCATAATTAATAAAAACGGTATTACAAGAATATATTCAAGAAAATACCGAATTTCTTTTAGTTGATTTTTAGAAAGTTTCATTACTTTATTTTGAAGTAAAAAGATAACGAAAAAGATATTTTATGCAAGGAAAGGAAAGTCAAGATAAAACAACAGTCATAGGTTTACAATGTAAAGTTCTTGACTACGGTTTCATTAGAGTTGTTGACACAATGGGTAACGATTTCTCAATTGTTCAAGCAGCAAGGGTTTCTTATGGTGATGGAACGAAAACAGTCAACGAGGACAAGGGACTCATTAACTATTTAATGAAGCATCGCCACACTTCCCCTTTTGAAATGTGTGAAAT
>JAURNI010000041.1 GCA_030830305.1 Alphaproteobacteria bacterium
TATTGAAAGTTTAAACTCAAGAATAAGGCACTATCTTTCAGGATTCAAAAGAAAGACAAAGGAATATTTTAAATCAGAACAAACAATGCTCGTTGCACTCGCATTGTTGTTTTGGTATCATTAATTATTTGTCAATGCCAATTAATTTTTCAACTTTTAAATTTTATTTGAGGAAGCATATTTATTTTATAAAGTCCATTTCCGTATTATTACCCTTGGGAGTATATAAAAAATTCTTGACATTCGCCAAGCTTGGTCTATTTTTTATGAACTGTTTGTTTTTGTATGTCCAAGCATTATCCAACGATTACAAAAAATCTTTCGGGAAATCTTGCGTCTTTGCGTAGCAACATTCCTGATGTTGCCAAGGGGTTTTCTGCTCTTGCAGCAGCTGCAACAAAAGATGGTACGCTTGACAAAAAAACCAAAGAGTTCATTGCTCTTGCTATTGGTGTTGTAAAACAATGCGATGGTTGCATCGGCTTTCATGCAAAAGCTCTAGTAGAATTAGGCGCCACAAGAGAAGAGGTTTCTGAAATTCTTGGAATGTGTATGTATATGGGTGGAGGCCCAGCTTTTATGTATGCAGCAGACGCTTTACTCGCCTATGATCAATTCAAAGAAGAGTTACAAAAATAAACATGATTGATCTTTTATTAACACTCTGTCTTTCTATAGCTTTACCCGCCTTCGTAAGGTTTAAATCTCTTCATCTTTTTTTTGCAATTTTATTTCCACTTCTTGTTTTATTTCAAATTTCTGCACTTATTTATAACGAAAATTATGAAACAATTGCATTAAATTATGCCGTACCGTTTGTGTTTTCAGTAACACAAATTTCTGCATATTTTGCTGCATTTATTTCATTTTTATGGTTTTTTGCAAGTATTTATACGGTGTTTTATATTACACAAAATTATAAAGTAAAAAAACTTGCCAAATTTATGCCATTTTATAACATGGCCGTGTGTTCATCTTTGTTAATTGCTTTTGCCAGTAATTTAATTACAACATTTATATTTTATGAAATTCTAACTCTTTCAACATTACCACTTGTTGGTTTTAATTTGAACGAGGAATCAAGGAAATCCATAGTAAAATATACTTTTATACTTTCGTTTACTGCACTTACAATGTTCTTACCCGCAATTTTCATTTTTCAGAATGTTATTGGAACAACGGAATTTATGCCAAGTGGCACAATTTCTTCGTTATTTTCCCAAGAAATATCCGATTCTATGGATCTTCATAATTATTCATATATACCATCTTCAAAATTAATGCTTTTTTTGTTAATTTTGTTGATTTTTGGAGTTGCAAAAAATGCAATTTTCCCTTTTAATGGTTGGCTTCCTGCAGCGATGTGTGCTCCTGCGCCTGTGAGTGCTCTTCTTCATGCAGTTGCGATTGTAAAATCCGGAGCATTTATAACATATAAAATCATTTTTGAATTTTATGGAGTTGAATATTTCCATTATTTAAAAAGCTTGTATCAACCGTTTTTTATTGCAATTACTGTACTGGCAACATTGGGTATTATTTTAGCATCACTGCGAGCAATTTTCACAACGGATCTCAAAAAAATTCTAGCCTTTTCAACAATATCCAACATGACATACATTTTTCTTTTGTTTTTTACGGCATCGGAAAGTGGTATGATTGCAGGTTTTTGGCACATTGCAATTCATGGTGTAACGAAAATTGGTTTATTTTTTATTGCAGGAATTTTATATTCTGTTTATCATACTAATAATTACAGGCGTATGTCCGGTGCTTTTAATAAACATGGAATTCTAGCATTTTCCATGATAGTTTTTTCGTTTTCACTAATGGGTTTACCGTTAACATCAGGTTTTGTAAGTAAACAATTTATGGTAAGCTCCCTTGTAAACACACAATCACTAATTTCGCTGTTTGCAATTTTATTTTCCACGCTTGCAACCACAATTTATCTTGGAAAGCCGCTTCTGTATTTTATTTCAAGAACGAAAAAAATGATACTTGAAAAAAATATAAAAAGCACCGTATACACAGTGCTGTTACCAATTGCGGTAATCAACACTGTGGGTTTTGTTTTAGCATTTGTACTAAAATTGATCCATTAAAGACTCGAGTTAAGCATCCATGCATTTTTTTGATGAATCTCAATTCTGTCTGTAATAATTCCTGCGGTTACATCGTCGTTACATTTTTGCGATTCACTTAAAACCTTTTCTAAAGTTTTAACAATTTTTTGTTGATCTTGAGCTAACTCTTTTACCATTTCCTGCGCGGAGGAGTTCTCGTTACCTTCGGTAATAGTAGCCATTTTACTATAAGATGCAAATGTTCCCGGTGCTTTTTCACCAAGAGCTCTAATTCTTTCGGCAAGTAAATCAATGGCAGCGAATAAGTCGTTATATTGTGTTTCAAACATTGTATGCAAAGAATTAAAACTTTGTCCTGTAACATTCCAGTGATAATTTTGTGTTTTAAGGTATAGAACATAGCTATCTGCAAGTGCATTCTTTAGAGATTCCGTTAGTGTACTCATAAAAAAAGTAAAAGTTCGTTTATAAATAGCTTATATATAGTAAAAGTCAAGTTTAAATGATGATAATCATTGCATGGCAGTCGCTACAAGATTTTTCAATATCTTTGCGATGTTTTTCCGCCATCTCGATTGTTTCAAACGGTCCCGAACGAACTATATAATAATTTTTTATATTATGCGTTTCGCTACGCAGTTGCATTTTCGGAATATCTGCTGAAAGTTTTTTATATAAACCCTGTGCATTTTGTAGTACTTCAAATACACCAACTTGAACATAAAATGCTTTTGTGTAATCTTTAACAAATGACGTTTTTCCAATCTTTCTTGCATCTGCAAACTCTTGATTAATATCAATTTCCGTTTGAGGCTCCGATGGTTTAAGGTTTGTATCAATTTTATATCTTTGAAGATATTCATCGAAATTTATATCCTCGTTGTTTTTTAGCTTATCACTTAACTCAGGTAGATATTCAATTTCAACATTTGCTCTGCCTTGTTCAACAAATCCCAAATCTTCTGCAACTTGTTTTGAGACATCGATTATTCGTCCTTCTGTATTTGAAAATGGCCCCCTGTCGCTAACTATTCCAAGAGTTTGCTTACCGTTTCCAAGATTGCGTACCACAACAGCTGAAGGCATTGGAAGAGTTTTGTGTGCTACCATTCGTAAGTTGCTGTTAAAAGTTGCACCATTTGCTGTTGATTTACCATCAAAATCTTTACCATACCATGATGCAATGCCCTGTTGTTTTAAACTTGTAACGGCCTCCGGTGTGTATGTTGTTTCTTCAATTTGATACGGTTTGCCAACTTTGTATGCACCGTAATCATGTGCAAAAACTACTGAAGACTTACACACAAACACTAAAAACAACAATACTTTAAAGCTTTTCATAACTTATGACGATAATGCTTGCCATATAAGCAATTGAGATAAAATCAAGCTTTTTGTAAAAAACTAAAATAATATATTACAAATTTGTATTTATAAATTTGTAAAAAATATTAAGTAAAAAACTTGATTTCAAGCTCATTTATGTTATACTCTTTATGTAACTAGCTAATAATAAATATAACATTAAATTTATTATTTTTTTGTACAAGTTTATGCAAAGCAGTTACGGCGTTAAAGTGTTTTCGGTTTCAAACCGCAATGATGGTAGTATTAAAGTTAAGTATTATGAAGGTTTAAATTTTAATACTGCACACGAACATGATACTACTGAAGTTTTTAATAATGCAGAAGAGTTATATAATTTCATAATTTCATACTCAATGAGTAAAGAAAATCGTGAATATTTATCGCAGTATTTACCTCAAGAAATGCAAATTAAAATAAATCGTTTAAATGGTGACAGTATGTTAAAATGTCCTCTGAAGAGAGTAGTAATAATACAAGTTGGACACGATTTCAATTGGAAGAACTGGCAAAATTTGAGCGAGATATTAATATGATTGATGCTCTTTCGAACGGCACGGAGTTAAAAAATATGAATACCGGCAGAAACAGGGCTTATTCCCATGCTGTAAATGGTAGCGGTATAAAACTCTAAACATTAATTACATGTCCCATTTTATCTTTTTTCACCTGAAGATATTCCTGATTATATTCATGCGGATTAAGATAAGTGGGCACCGTTTCAACAACATTAATATTAAATGATGATAAATCACCAACTTTTTTTGGATTGTTGGTTATTAATCGAATTGATGTTTTTTGAAAAAACTCCAAAATTTTAAATGCCGGAACAAAAGAGCGTTCATCATCTTCAAAACCAAGAGCAAGGTTACTTTCAACGGTATCAAGTCCTTGTTCTTGTTGAAGACTGTAAGCTTTGATTTTATTTGCAAGACCAATTCCTCTCCCTTCTTGCATAATATAAAGTAGTATGCCGCTGGTCTTATTCATAAATGCAATTGATTCCTGAAGTTGATCTCTGCAATCGCAACGAAGTGAGGCGAGGAGGTCTCCCGTGTAACAAGATGAATGAATTCTCACTAATGGGTATTCTTGGTCTAGCGGATTATTTATTAAAATTGCATAGTGCTCGTGTCCTCCAAATTTTGAACTGAAAGCATAAATTTCAGCATTCGGTGCCTTTACAAGTTGAATTTTTGATTTTGCCAAAAACGAAACTTCGTATTGAAAATTTTTAATGTCATAATCGATATCATCAATATTAATTTCTTCACATGGAGTAGGAGGTTCAATTCCTTCAACTCTAATTAAAATCGGTTCAAGTTCTGCAATTTTTGCAAGTTGAATAGCAAGGTTATCGGTTATGTTTGCATTATATTGAAACGAATAGTTTTTGCTTAAAATAACATTTTCCGTTACATTTTGATTGTAATTAAAATTAAAATATTCTTTAGTTGTAAGTATAGTATAATTTTTAAGATTTTCCAGAATTTCCGGATGAATGGTATTTTTACAAAAAAATAAAGTTTTACTTGCATTTTTCACTAAACATACACAAAAGCCATTCCGTAAGTCAGAGATTACTCTGGAGATTTTATAACGCTTATTGTAGTTCATATGCAGAATAATAAAAATGTTTCTAACCGCAATTTAATTCTTGCCATTGTTATTTCAACATTAGTTGTGATTGGATGGAGTTATCTATTCCCCCAAAAAAATGTAAAATCAAGCAAAAGTTTAGAAAATTACTCTGATATTCCTACGCCTGTAAATCAAGATGTAAAAGATTCTAAAAAAGTTTTAAATACTCAAGTTATTAAACAGCAAGAACAAAGTAGAGAAATTACTATTGAAAATGACGACGCCATAGTGACAATCAACACGCAGGGTTTAAAAATACAGAATATTTCACTGAAAAACAATGATGTCCATTCACCATTAATAGATTCACAAGTATTTGCACAAGTTGGATTTCTTTCACAAACTCACACAATGCCGAACCAAAGCACAGTATGGAGTGTTGTGGAATCCAATAAAAACTTTGCAATCTTCAGGACAATCCAAAACGGTATAATATTCTTGCAAACAATAAGTTTTGATAAAAACTCAATGCTGCACATTAAAACCGATGTGCAAAACAGTATGGCACACCCAATTTCTTTTATGCTTTTTTCAAGAGTGAATCAATCATTAAATGAATTACCGGAAAAAAACGCAATTTCACATGAAGGTGCGATTTTATACTCAAATAGTACTTTAAACGAAAAGTCATACCATAAATTAAAAAAACAAAATTTCAAATTTGAAAGTACGGACAATAAAAAATCCTGGCTTGGATTTTCAGACAAATACACTCTAGTTGCATTTATTATAACAGGGGAACAAAAAATAAACTTTGTGCATCCGCAATCACAAGCAAAGGAAATATTTCAAGTTGACACAGTATCATCAACACATGTTGTTAATCAAAATGCCATTTCTTCCTTTGATACACTTCTTTTTATTGGTAAAAAACGCCTAAATAACCTTGAAAAGCTTTCAAAAGAATACGATATTCCACATTTTGACAAAGCAATAGATTTTGGGTTTCTTTATTTCATTACAAAACCAATTTTTTTACTTCTTGATTTTATTTATAAAAATATAGGTTCTTTTGCTGTGGCAATTGTAGTGTTAACACTGTTAATTAAGTTAATTTTATTGCCTCTAACGGTAAAATCCAGCATAAGTATGGTAAAAATGAAAAGACTGCAACCCGAAATTACAAGGCTTCAGGAGCAATATAAAAATGATAAGCAAATGCTTGGCCAAGCAACAATTAAACTTTACAAAGAAAAACAAGTGAATCCTTTAGCGGGTTGTTTCCCAATGCTTATTCAAATTCCAATATTTTTTGCACTTTATAAAGTTTTATATGTTTCAACGGAAATGAAAAATGCACATTTATTTTTTTGGATTAAAGATCTTTCAAGTCCGGATCCTACATCAATTCTTAACATATTTGGGCTTCTTCCATTTAATGTGCCACCGTTTTTAGGGGTTCTTCCAATACTGTTTGGTATTTCAATGTTTTTTTATCAAAAGGCTTCTCCGCAACCTGCAGATAAATCTCAAGCACAAATTATGAAATTTTTACCTTTAATTATGACAGTCTTCCTTTCAGGTTTTGCTGCAGGATTGCTTTTTTACTGGATTGTCAGCAACATAATTTCAATTATTCAGCAAATTACAATTGAAAAATTTATATTACCAAGGCATCATCGTAAAAATTCATACAACAAATGATTGATTTACATAATATTCATCAAACAGTTCAAACTGAACTTAACTTGCTCAATGCTAAATTACTTGGAGCAGGGCGTTTGGAGTACAGGCTTGTTCATGATATCGTGATACATGTTATTTCAAACGGTAAAAGGGTAAGACCCATTCTGCTTTTTTTAATTGCTAAAGCTTTTGGTGTTAAAAATACCGATGCCATAATAAGTTCCGCTTTTGCAGTGGAAATGATTCATACGGCAAGTCTTTTACATGATGATGTCGTTGATGAAACAAAAAAACGCCGTGGTAAAAAAACGGCAAATACTCTTTGGGGAAATAAAGAAACAATTCTTGTGGGAGACCATCTGTTTACACAAAGCTTTCTTGCAATTACAGAACTCAATAATTTTAATGCAATTAAAATTATTACCGATGCTTCTTCAAGGTTAACAATTGGTGAAATTACTCAGCTTGAAAATGAGCAAAATATTGATTTGTCAACAGATGAGTATCTGAAAATAATATATCACAAAACAGCGTCTTTATTTGAGGCGTCTGCACAACTTGGTGCTTTGTTTTCAGAAACCGGAAGTGTGGAACACTGTGGAACATTTGGAAAGAATCTTGGATTCGCATTTCAGATTATAGATGACATTCTTGATTACAAAGGTTCGAAAACTCTTGGAAAAGATGTTGGCACGGATTTTAAAGAAAGAAAAGCAACTTTACCGGTTTTATTGCTCCTTAAAAAGGCAAACAAGAATGAGTTAAAAGTAATTAAAAGTTATTTCCACAAAAATGGAGAAATGACACTACATGAAATTATGAGTATGATGGAGAAGTATGATATTTTTATATTGTGTAAAGAATTTATGGATACTTTTGTCAATAGTGCACTACTTTTTATTGAAGAAAATATTCAAAATAAACATATACAAAACATGCTAATAACTTTGCTCAATTTTTTTACAAAAAGAGATTTTTAACATTTTAAAATCATGATTTTTTCTTTGTGGCAGTTTTACGCACTACTCTTTTTGGTTTTGCAAGATTTTCCGCAATTTTTTGACAAGCATCTTCAAGGGTAATCTCAAAAACATCTTGGACACTTTTCAGGCTTGTGTATTTTTTGTTATGCAATAAGTAAGGTCCATACGGTCCAATTCCAACGCTAACCGTAAGGTTATCTTCCGAATGCTTTCCAATAACACGAGGCAACTCCTCAAGCTTTTGAGCAAGAGTAATATCAATAGAGTTTGAATCAATTTGTTTTGGAATTGCTAAGCGTTTTGGTTTTTTTGTTCCCTCTTCTAATACTTCAATGTAAAGGCCATAAGGCCCTTGTTTAAGAAAGTATTGTTTGTTGTTAATATCTCCCAAGTGTTTTCCTTCGGTTGTTATTGGCTCAGAACCTTGTTCTTGACCGTCAGGATTTAAAATATATTTACATTCAGGGTAATTTGAACAAGAACCAAAAAGTCCAAACTTTCCTAATTTTAACGACAGCTTACCATTTTTGCAAGAAGGACAATCGTTTTGCAAAACACCGTTTTCATCTGTTTTAAAAACAATCGAGGCTAAGTCCTCGTTTAAAGATTTTACTACATCTTCGTATTGCTTTTGCATTGCTTCGTCTACATTGTGTTTAAACGGTTTCCAAAAACTTTCCAAAAATTTTATTTTTGTATTTTTTCCTTCGGCGATTAAATCAAGATTTTCTTCAAGATTTGCGGTGAAATCGTATTCAACATATTTGCTAAAAAATCTTTCTAAAAAAGAATTTACAACTCTACCGCGAAATTCGGGTTGCAAACGCTTTTGTTCGTTTATTTTAACATATCCTCTTTCTTGAATTACGGAAATTATACTGGCGTAAGTTGATGGACGGCCAATTCCTTTTTCTTCCAGTTGTTTAATTAAAGTTGCTTCTGTGTAGCGTGCAGGTGCTTGTGTAAAGTGTTGATTCGGTAGAAGATCAAGCATGTTTGTGGTATCACCTTCATTCATTTGCGGGAGAATATTTTCCTCAGAGGAAGCAAAATTATAAATTTTTAGGAAGCCGTCGAATTTAATAATTGAACCACTGGTTTTAAATTGATGATTATTTATACCAATAACAACTTTTGTTGCTTCAAAAACTGCATTTTCCATTTGGGACGCAACCGCTCTGCGCCAGATTAAATCGTATAATTTAAATTGTTCATCTTTAAGAAATTTTTTTGCCTTTTCAGGTGTAATAGAAGCATCGGTTGGTCTGATTGCTTCATGTGCTTCTTGTGCATTTTTTTGTTTTGATGCGTAGAAAATCGGTTTTTCCGGTAAATATTTTACTCCCAAATCTTTTTCAATGTATTTTCGAATGTCGTTAATACCTTCGTTTGATATTGAAATGGAGTCGGTTCTCATGTAGGTAATCAGACCTTTTGTTTCACCATTTATTGAAACTCCTTCATAAAGACCTTGGGCAACCTGCATTGTGCGTTTTGGACTGAAATACAATTTACTAGACGCTTCCTGTTGCAAAGTTGAAGTTGTAAAAGGTGCGTAGGGCTTTCGTCTTGTTTCTTTTGTTTGAATTTCTTGCACAATGAAAACCCTTTTTTTCAGGGCGTCGACAATTTCTTTTGCTTGTTTTTCATTGCTGATTGAAAATTTTTCTAACTTTTCACCGTTAAAAACTTCTAGTACCGCTGAAACTTGGTGTTTATTAATTTCAAATTTTGCGTCAATAGTCCAATATTCTTGTGCTTTAAATGCCTCAATTTCTTTTTCTTTTTCACAAACAAGGCGAAGAGCAACCGATTGTACTCTGCCTGCTGATTTACTTCCGGGGAGCTTTCTCCATAACACGGGAGAGATGTTAAACCCCATTAGGTAATCCAAGGCAAGCCTTGCTTGCTGTGCATCAACAAGATGATAATCTATTTCCCGTGGGTTTGCAACCGCTTCCAAAACTGCAGATTTTGTAATTTGATTGAATGTAATTCGTTTTACTTGTTTTGGTAGAGCTTTTTTCTGTTTAAGTATTTCCAAAACGTGCCATGATATTGCTTCTCCTTCGCGGTCAGGATCTGTTGCAAGATACAAAATATCTGCACCTTTAATTTCTTTTGCAAGTTCTGAAACTGTTTTGAGTGAGCCGGAAGATACTTGGTAATCCATTTCAAAGTTGTTTTCAGTATTAACCGAACCTTGCTTTGATGGGAGGTCGCGAATGTGTCCAAATGATGCCATTACCTTAAAGCCTTTTCCAAGATAAGATGTTATAGTTTTTGATTTTGCCGGGGACTCAACAACAACAATGTTCACACTGAGCTTTAAAATTTAAGCCTTAGTTAAGTTTAATAAATGATATGTCAAGCAATTTCATTTTCTGTGTTGAGTGTCAAGGTTGTCAAACCTTGTTGTTTCTTTGTCAAACCTTAAAAGTGCAGTTCCGATTGGTCCATTTCTATGTTTTGCAA
>JAURNI010000042.1 GCA_030830305.1 Alphaproteobacteria bacterium
AAAGTACAAATTTTGTTTGAGGCATTGGTCCTTCTGCGGCATCAACAAGTAATACGACGCCGTCTACCATTGAAAGAACCCTTTCTACTTCCCCGCCGAAATCGGCGTGTCCAGGAGTGTCAACAATGTTAATCTTGTGTTCTCCAAATTTTACTGCTGTGCATTTTGCAAGAATGGTAATTCCTCTTTCTTTTTCTTGGTCGTTGGAATCCATAACTCTTTCTGCTACATTTTCGTGTGCCTGAAATGTTCCGGATTGTTTGAGTAGGTTATCTACAAGTGTGGTTTTCCCATGGTCTACATGGGCGATGATTGCAATATTGCGAATTTTTTCTGGTGTTATTCCTTGAAATGGGTTTGACATTCTTCTGATAAAGATATATAGGAGCTATATATTCTATATTAAAATTTAATTGTCAAGGGTAAATGGTTTAAATGGATATTTATGAAGAGTGTTTTCGTTGAGCCATTGTTTGATTTTTGTCTTATCTTGAACTATTGTATAAATATATTCATAAATGCCTTGCTGGTTTAATACCACAATTTTATCTTGAATATGATATCCTTTTTGATAATCTTTATTACACTTAATGGAAATATAATTATACTCATTGCCATCAATCATAATTGGTTTATTGAGTGCAAAATCATAACCTGATGCCGTTCCACCTTTTAAACCACAAAAATAATCAAGTTCATACAAACAAAGTCCGCAAAACGTTTCCACATAAAGCGGAGAAAGAATGTTGAGTTTTTCTAAAATCGTTTGAGGTTTTTTAACTTTTTCTAAATCAAGCAGTGCATTGCAATATTTTTCTTCTTCTTTGTTAATTTGAGCAATTGTATTTCTTGAATATGTTTGGTTGGAATTCAAATTTGCAAGTGTTGAAATGACATCTTTTCGCTCAAAAACTTTAACGCATTTTACGAATGTAATTTTATTAGGGTCTTCACCTTCTCTGCCCCACACACCATTGTTATCATAATCCACAATTACCTGAACTCCATATTTTGTAAATGTAGTTTTGCTTGAATGTATTGTATTATCAATTGGTTGAAAAATATAAATTTTTGTGCCATACCACACCCAAAAATATGCTTTATTTTCCACCGCTTCAATAAATGCTTTAACTTGATTTGTATTTTGAGTATTGAATTTTTTCTTGCCATTGCTGTATTTTTCTTTTGAAAGAGGAATTAAAAATTCCTTATTAAATGTATCGAAATTCTTATTACAAGTGTAATAATTTTCAATATTCCATTCTCCGTGACCAATTGGAAGAAAGAATGTATCTCCAACACTGAATTTTGCATCTGTAATATTATTTTCCTGAAAATATCGTGTAATTATAATATTCGCAGTACCACATTTAAAATAGTAGTGCATATTACAAAAACTTCCTTACATCGGTAATTTTGCCTTCAATTGCACATGCAGCTGCGGTAATTGGACTTGCTAAGTGGGTAATTCCGCCACGGCCTTGGCGCCCCTCAAAGTTGCGGTTTGAAGTGGAAACACATCTCTCGCCGGAAGAGAGTTGATCATTATTCATTGCAAGGCACATTGAACAGCCGGGATCTCTCCATTCAAAACCTGCTTCAATGAAGATTTTATCAAGACCTTCTTCCTCTGCTTGTTTTTTTACTAGTCCAGAACCCGGAACAACCATTGCAAGCTTAATGTTTGAAGCAATTTTTTTGCCTTTCACAATTGAAGCAGCAGCGCGGAAATCCTCAATTCTGCCGTTTGTGCAAGAACCGATAAAGATTTTATCAATCGGTGTACCTTGAATCGGTGTACCTTCTTGAAGTTTAACATAATTTAAGGAGCGCATGAAGCTTTTTGCTCTTTGTTCGTTAAAATCTTTTTGAGTTGGAATGTTTTGTGAAATTCCGCAGACATCTTCCGGGCTTGTTCCCCATGTAATTTGTGGTTCAAGTTTTGATGCATCAACTTCAACTTCAGTATCAAAATGAGCACCATCATCTGTTTTAAATTGTTGCCAAAATTCAAGAGCCTTCCCCCAATTTTCACCTTTTGGAGCAAGTGGACGGCCTTTAATGTAGCTGAAGGTGGTTTCATCGGGAGCAATTAATCCTGCACGAGCTCCCGCTTCAATTGACATATTGCATATTGTCATGCGTTCTTCCATTGAAAGGGTAGAGATGGTATTTCCGGTGTATTCAATTACAAAACCTGTGCCGCCGGCTGTTCCGATTTTTCCGATAATTGCCATAATGATATCCTTCGCAGTAACACCTTTTTGTAATTTTCCATTCACTTTAACAAGCATGTTTTTAGCTTTGTTTTGCCTTAAAGTTTGAGTTGCTAAAACATGTTCAACTTCACTTGTACCGATTCCAAAAGCAAGAGCGCCGAATGCTCCGTGTGTTGCGGTGTGTGAGTCTCCGCAAACTAAAGTCATTCCAGGTTCTGTAAAACCTTGTTCCGGGCCAACAATGTGCACAACGCCTTGTTTTTCATGTCCAAGGCTGTAACATGTAATTCCATGCTTTTTTGTGTTTTCTTCAAGAAACTCAACTTGTGCTTTTGATGATTTTTCATATATACCGGTTCTCCATGAACCGTCTGTTGGAACGTTGTGGTCTGCAACTGCAAGGTTTTGATACGGATTTCTTACTTTTCTACCTGCAGTTTCAATGCCTTCAAATGCTTGAGGGCTTGTTACTTCATGGATTAATTGGCGGTCAATATAGAGGATGTCATCGGTAATTTTGTGATAATTCCAGATTTTATCGTACAGTGTCGTCTTCATGTTTTGTGGTTTGATTACTGACTAAATCAACCACTTTTTGTTTGTAATTGTCAAGCGTTATTTTGTTGTAATATTTTTTGATAAAATACAAATAGAGTAAGTCAGAGTATTCTTGTATTGAATATTTATCTGTCATTGATATCTGTTTTTTGATATTTGTATGTGCATGAAGTGCGTCTTTTAAAATATCGGCAAGATCCTGAACTTCATTTTCTTCTAAATTTTTAATAATGAACTCGATTGCAATCATGGTATCATCACACACTCCCATGTAAGATGTTCGTTCGTTTTTTTTGTCTTGATTAATTAATTGGCTTGACATATATTACATTACTAGTGCTTCTACGCATTTTTTGAATTTTTCTCCTCTTTCTTCGAAGTTTTTGAATTGATCAAAAGACTTACAAAAGGGTGATAATAAAACACTTGAATTTTCCACTTTCTGTGCTTCTTGAGTTAGCAGCTCTACTGCTTTTTCTAAACTTCCACAAAGAAAGTATTTGATTTTTTTGATATTTGTACTGTTATACTCTTGTAATTCTTTACTGATTTTCCCCGCGGAGGATCCTATCAGTGCAATCATTTTGACATTTCTAAATTCTTCTTTTTCAAAAATACCGGTAATGTCTTCCACTAATTTTCCCCCGGCGATTAAAAAAATATTTCCTGGAAGAGCACGAAGAGCGTTATAGGTTGAGTCTAAGTTTGTTGCTTTGCTGTCGTTGTAGTACTTTATATTTTTTTTTGTATATATAAGTTCCAGTCTGTGTTGAATGCCTTTGAATTTTGAGATTCCATCGCAAATTTGATTAATTTCAAGACCAAATAGGTGGCATAATGCAAATGCACAAAGAATATTTTCTGTATTGTGTAAACCAAGTAGTTTGGTTGTTGGAAATTGGCATAATATTTTTTGATTCAAAAAAATGTTTCCGTTTTTGAAAAAATAACCGGTATTTTCTTCTGTTGCAGAAAATGATAATGTATTTTTAAAGTTATGATGAATGTTTTGATTCACTATACATTTTTTGGAAAGCTCCACAATACGGAGTTTTTCTTTTGAATATTCTTCAACTGTGAGGTAGCGGTCAAGGTGGTCAGGTGTAATATTAATAATTGCGGAAAAATCAAAGGTAATGTTATGTGTGATTTCTAACTGAAAGGAAGAAATTTCAAGAACGCAAACATCCCAATTAATTGCGTTTTCAAATGGTGAAATGCCGATATTACCACAAAGAGCGGCGTTTAATCCTGCATTTTTGAGAATTTCATAAGTTAGTGTAGTAGTGGTAGATTTGCCGTTGGTCCCTGTGATTGCAATGTATTTTTTATTTGGGAAAAATTCATAAAAAAGTTGGATATCGGAAATGATGGGAATGTGATTGTTTTTTGCAAAAATCACAAAATCATTTGTTGGTGAGTATTGTGTGGAAATACCGGGGCTGCAAATAATTGCCTTGATTCCAACAGCACTATATGGCGGTGACTCCAAGATTCTTCCACTAAGACCATCTTCATGAAGAATGTTTGTGTTTGAATCGTTCACTAAGAATTGAATGTTGTTTTGTAAAAAAAACTTGGCAACTGCTTGTCCTGTTTTTCCATAACCAAGTATTATGTACATAAACTATTTTTTTTGAATATCCTTAAGAAATCTGATTACATCTCTTTGTTTTTTTGGATCGCTTATCTTTGTTAAAATGTCAATGATTTGCATTATTAGTTCTTGTTGTTCTTTTTCATTAAATTCTTCAACTTCGTTACTTTTATTACTTATTGGCTTCCAGTCTTCGGCAACTTTATATGGTGTGCTGTCCATGTTAACCATTTGCAGAGTATTGATTGTATTTTCTTGATTCGACCCAACGCTGCTTGGTATAAAATATGAAATTGGAATGTTAAAGTATTCTGCGATTTTTGTTAAAATATTAACGGAAATTTTATTTTTCCCATTTTCATATTTTTGTGTTTGCTGAAGTGTTAGCCCAAGGAAATTGGCTAAATCTTCTTGTTTTTTACCGGACATATTCCTTGCAACGCGAATGCGAATGCCGATTAATCTGTCAATTTCACTAGCTGGAATTTTTTGACCTCTTTTACGCGGTTCATGTGTTTTTTCTTGTTTCATTTTTCATTTTTAAATACATCTTGGCTATTATAAATGATATGTATATATATATCAAGTTGAAAATGAAAATTTTTCATAATATTTTTGTTTTTGAAAAAGTCAAGAGTTTTTTAAAATTTGAAATATATGTATATATATTTCAAATGTATTATGCGGCTTCTTTTTTATCTTTAAGTTTTTCTGGTGCTTTTGCATTTGGGTGGTTTGCAAGAAGTTTAACATCGGGTGTTTGTCCGTTTAGGGTGTCATCTTGTTTTTTGCCAACGGTAAATTCTTGTTTTGGTAATTCGATTGGTTTCATTAATCTTTTGGTGAAGAATTTATCTTTGAAATAGAAAATTTTACTACATTTAATTGGACTTGAAGCCTCAATTAGGATAATCTGCCATTTTCTGTCCATTGAAATAACTTCCTGTGGAAGGAGGAGGGCTCTTTGGCTTTTGGAAAGGTGAATTGAGCGGCTGGCAGGATTCATATCGAAATACTTCGGTTTGTTCATTGACTCCGTTGCTACTGTTTTGTTACCGATTAACTCGGAAATAAGTTTTGCGGTTTCTACGTTGTTGGCGGCGAATGTTATACGGTAAGTTGAGTTTGAAAGGAAAGAGTTCATACCGGAATCTTCGTAGGCAGATTTGAGCTGCTGGGTATCTTGAATTACCAAGAAAAGTTTTACTTGATAACCACGAAAATAAGCAATCCCGGAAAGAAACTGTTCCATTTTTCCAAGAGTTGGAAACTCGTCCATAAGAAATAGAACGCCGTATTTTTCTTCTTTTGTTGGCATTTGTTTACTTAGGAATTGCGAAGCTTGTTGGTAGAACATACTCATTAGGGGACGCAATCGTTGAATGTTATCTGGTGTTAAACCAACATACACTGTTGTTAGAACTTTTTTGAACGTTGAGATGTCAAAGTCACTTCTTGATGTTGTTTTGTCAATAATGGGGTTTGCCCAAAGGTCTAATCTTGAGTTTGCTGTTGAAACTACACCGGAGCGTTCTTTTTCTGCTTTTTGTAGGAATGCAGCAATATTCATGTAGCCGACAGGGTGCATTTTTGATCCGAAAACATCAAGCCCTGAAGCGAGCATGTGTGCGGTGTCGTCACTTCTAAGTGTTCGAACGACTTCACCGAATGTTTGCGGTTTGGTGTCGTCTGCAATTAAGAACAGTATTACTCCTGTTACTAATGCTCTTGCTTCGTTTTCCCAGAATTCTTGTTTTTCAATGAGAATATTTCCGATTTTCTGAACATCGTCTACCATTTGACCTGGGTTGGTGGATATCCAATCCAGTGGGTTATAGCAATGGCTTTTTCCGTCTGTTGCAGCGGGAACCCAAGCGTATACTTTTTGTTTTAGAACTTTACTTCTGTATCCGCTTGTAAAGTCAAGGTTTTCAAGTTTGATATCGTGTACAAAAACGGATTCTTTCCAAAATAATAAATTGGGAATTACAAAACCTACACCCTTACCGGAACCTGTAGGTGCAAATAGCAATACATGTTGGTAATCCTTCGCAATGAAGTATTTTCCGGGTTTGTATTGCCCCATAAGAAGACCTTCTTTGTTAAAAAGACCGGCTTTTTTAATTTCTGAGGGTGTTGCCCAGTGTGCATTACCGTGAAGGTCTTCTCCTTTTTTAAATGGGCGTGCTTCTACAAGTGGGACTCTAAAAACCCAAACCAATATTAAAAGGGAACCATATGGAATGAATGTTGTCGCAAAGAGTTTTGGAACCAGAAAGCCTTTGGTGTCAAAGTTTAAAAGGTGGTGATATTTAAAGTAGTAAACCCAGTATGTTGAAAAAACGTCCCAAAGATGTAAAAAATGTTCCTTGAAGCCAAGCTTCATGGAATTATTAAACCTTATTGGGCCTTCAATAAGCATGGCAAGTGATGCCCATGATACATAGCTTACTATAGACAAAACCAAGCATGCAATGGTGGTCATGATCATGAAGTTTTTGGAGAACCTGGTGTCCGAATATGCGTCAAATTTACCTTCAGCCATCTCTTAAATTCTTCATAAAATTGCTTCTTTAAAAGGGAAACAATGTTTTTTGGTATTGTCAAATAATTTTTTGTTTGATTTTACAATGGAATTGTGTTAGAATTAGCATGTAACTAATGAGTATCAATATGAATAGCAGTCTAGAATTATCATTCCATGATGAAGATATTATTAAGAAAGAGGAAACAATTTTAAATCTGACAGATGAAATACATAAGAATTGCAAAAAAAAATTATAAAAAATAATAACGATATTACTGATAATCAAAATATATTTACTGATAGTTGTCATCAAGAAGTAGAAGAGTTTAAAATAAACTATAGTTCATTTATGCAAGAAACAGTGGGGAGAGAAGGGCAAATACAGGCACAATTAAAAGCAGTAGAATTAATAGTAGAAGAATTAATTCAAGCAAAATTATTAGTAGAAGAAGCACGCAAAAAAGTAGAATTAAGAGAAGCAGAACTCAGAGAGGTAGAATTAAAAGCAGCAGAATCACAAGAAAAATTACGAAGAGAAATAGCATTAAAAAAAGCAGAATTACAACAAGAAGAATTAGAAGTAGAAAAATTACAAAGAGAAATAGAATTAAAAGAAGCAGAATTACGAGTAGAAAAATTACAGAGAAAAGAAGAAGAAAAAAAAGAAAAAATAAACAAGCTAATGCAGGTAGAACAAATGGCGGATCGATATAAAAACAACAGACTAAAAAATAAAGGATATTTACCTGCGAAAAATCAAATTGTGAGTGCAAAAGCACCTCACAATAGAATCCAAACTCAGATCAAAACTCAGGCTAAGGTTGTCAGTAATAACTTAAATAAAGTTACTGCAGAATCATTTAAAGCATCGGCTGTCTCTAATCATAAAAAACAAAATTTACAGTTTGGCGGTCGTCTTACTTTTGATTATAGCAATAAGACTAACCATAATAATCCGGTAACGCCGCTTCAAAATAATAGTAGCTTTGCTAAAACCACAGTTACATCTGTTTTAGGTAATCATTTGCGTAATCATACAAGTACAACATATTTAAACAGGAATAACAATCTTAATGCTAAAAATGTTAGTTATATGAAAAAAAATCCAAAAAATCCTAAATTGGACAATAATAACTTGTTGAAAAAACATAGTCAAATTACGACCCCAAAAAGTTCATATCAAAAATACTTCTAAAAAACTTGACTAATTTGATTGACTATTATACATATTTATATATGAAAAAGTATCAAGGGTATGTCAAAAGATTTTACAATTACCACAGGCGCAATTATAGGTTCAAGGAAAAAATATATTGACGGCGTGCCGTTTAGGGAAGTGCAGCTAACAAATGGTGATGTTTTTCATGTTTATGATACTTCTGGTGTATATACAGATGACCATCATACGATGGATATTAATAAAGGAATAAAAGATATTCGTTCCAAGTGGATTAATGACCGTGGAGATTGCGAACTCATTAATGGCCGTGAAATCAAACCAGAAGACAATGGTATTACGAACTCTTTTAAAAAACCAATTGAACCGTTTAACCGCAATAATGTAAAAGTTCGTGTGGCAAAAGCGGGTAGAAATGTTTCCCAAATGTGCTATGCAAGGCAGGGAATTATTACCAAAGAAATGGAATATATTGCGGTGCGGGAAAACCTTGGACGCAAAAACATTGCAGAAACTGTTAAGAAGAAATATGGAAGATTTCAAGGTGGAAATTCTTTTGGTGCAAATTTGCAGGTGGAAATTACTCCTGAATTCGTTCGTAAAGAAATTGCAGAAGGAAGGGCAATTATTCCGGCAAATATTAATCACCCTGAAATTGAACCGATGATTATCGGTCGTAATTTCTTCACAAAAATTAACGCAAACATTGGAAATTCTGCAATTTCAAGCGGGGTTG
>JAURNI010000043.1 GCA_030830305.1 Alphaproteobacteria bacterium
AGATATCCGACATGGAAAATATTGGTAAAAATGGATACATAGAAGGGATGTCTACTATTATAATAAATAAACTACATGCTACCGATATTCATAAAAGACCGGTTCATTGTAGTGACGCAAAGCGGGAAACCTTGTATGTGAAGGAGAAAAATAAATGGGAAAAAGATACTCAGGAGACTAAACAGATGTTAAGTGCGGTTCGGGGTGTGAATAAGAAGAATTACCAGTTTTTAAGCACCTGGAAGGAGACACATCCAAAATGTATGGATAGTAAATCAAATCAAAGTGATGAGTATATGAAACTGGTAAGTAAAGTCATGGATGGTGATGAAGAAAATATAAATAAAGTGATTAAAAAGGTAGCAAAAGAAGTAGTAATAGAGAAATAATAATTATATTTGAATTTCTCTCTTGTTGTATTAATTATGTTGTTATAAAGAAGAAAAAACATAACCGGTTTCTAGTTTCCCTACTGGTTTCCGGTTTGGATTAAAAATACAGATTCCATAGTATATGAGAGAAAATATAAATTTACTTATTTGATAGATAAAGAAAAACGTAAAAAAAAAGTTCAAAAGAGTTTTGCAAAAATGGAAAATGGACATTTATAAATGTCCAAAATGGACTTTTGCAAAACTCTTTTGGATGAAAAAAAGGCAAAAAATGAAATTAGAGCATAATGGTCTGAAATTGTTTTTTTCATAAATAATTTGTGATGATAACTTTTTTTATAAAATAATAAAATAAAAAATAAAAAGTATTTAGGAGTTTTTTCTGTCTCTTAAATATAGAGAAAAATGGAGACAAAAAACACATCAAACACATCAAATACATCAATAATTGGTGGAAAATTTAATTGTATAAATTGTGACTTTACATGCTGTAAAAAAGGTGATTGGACAAGACATCTCTCTACTACAAAACATAAAAAAAAAAGTAATGTGACGACAAGTGACGAAGAATTACATAAAAAAACATCAAACTATATATGTATGAATTGTTCAAAGAATTATATATCTCGTAATGGATTATGGTTACATAAACAAAAATGTAAAAATATTGAAGAAGTGAAACCTCAAATACCAGAAGCAAATATAAGCGATGCGAGCAGTAATATAATTCAATTATTAATAAAAGAAAGTTCTGATTTTAAAAATATAATATTGGAAATGGTAAAAAGTACTACGGAAATACAAAAACAAATGTTAGATGTATGTAAAAATAATAATACTGTTATAAATACAAATACAAATACAAATACAAATTCACATAATACAACAAATAACAAAATATTTAATTTACAGTTATTTTTAAACGAGGAATGTAAGGATGCGATGAATATGTCGGAGTTCATTAACTCTATTGAACTGAAGATATCCGATTTGGAAAATATAGGTAAAAACGGATATATAGAAGGGATGTCTAATATTATAATAAACAAACTACATGATACCGATGTGAATAAAAGACCAGTTCATTGTAGTGATGCGAAGCGGGAAACGTTGTATGTGAAGGAGGAAAATAAATGGGAAAAAGATACGCAGGAGACGAAACAAATGTTTAAGGCTGTGCGGGCCGTGGATAAGAAAAATTACAAGATGTTAGTCAATTGGAAAGAGACACATCCGAAATGTATGGATAGTAAATCAAATCAAAGTGATGAGTATATGAAACTGGTAAGTAAAGTCATGGATGGTGATGAAGAAAATATAAATAAAGTGATTAAAAAAGTAGCAAAAGAAGTAGTAATAGAGAAAGAGAAATAATAATTATATTTGAATTTCTCTCTTCATTCATAAATCAAGGAAACAAAACATTACTGGTTTCTTGTTTCCCTACTCATTTCCCGTTTGGATGTATTATATAAGATTCTATTGTATTCATTTGAGAGAAATAAAATAGAATTAATAATTATATTATAATAGAAAAAAGTCAGATTTCACTGTGTATTTCATAAAATTGAAATACTTTTTCATTACAATGAGAAGACAACTCCCAACAAACAAACGAATCTGTAAACAATTTAATTGATTTCAACGAATCAAAACTAATAAAAGCATAAACGAAGCAACTGAAGCAAATAACAATGGAGTGCGCAGCAAAAGAATACGGCGATTGTGTCTACTGGGGAAAGAAAGAGGTAGATGTGCTCTTTCTCTACCGCGATAACTATGGTACTCATCTGCCCGATGAAACGGTAAAGGTTTGTATGTGTGAAGCACACCGCAGTGTGTTGGAAAAATACCACGAAGGGCGACCGCTGGAGATGCGGGGCGAAGAAGTGGATTGGGCCTTATATAATGATTTGTTCAGTCCCTTTTCGTCCAAACATAACACCTACACTTATGTGAAAATTCACATGAAACACCAGTCTTATACGGATAGACACGAATCCAAATTCGCTCTTGTTAATGGCCGAGATATTGAAAAGTTCCGCGAGTTAATGACTGCGTCTGACCCCGAAATATCTTACATCACAGAAGAATCCATTTTCCTGACGCGGTTTAACACAGGGAAGGATGAAGAGGAAGTGATTGAAATGAATCCAGTCACATGCGAATGCGATATAGATATATTAAAAAAAATACCAACCTACTACAAGCCAGCATTGGACTATAAAACAATCACATGGGAGGGTTTGACCATTCTTCACCCACGTGAAGAAAAAAAACCCACCATGGAAACGGAATACACCATTGAAACGGTCCTACCATGCGTTCAAAAATATTTCGCGCAAAAGTGGGAAGACAAATTCCGGGCTAATTTTAAGGAGTGTCTAGGTTTTATGACCGGTATAGACAATGACCTGGTTGACATAGAAAATTTGCGCAAAACTAGCCCTCATTCAGAAGATAAATTGTTTACTCTCGTGCGACGCTTGACGGATGCGTTGTGGGTGGATGACCGTGGGTGTATATCCGAAATGAAAAACTCAGGCGAAATAAGCGAGGAGGTGCTGTGGGTGACGTATGTGATGGCTAATCATGAATTGTTTTGGTCTAGTATTCCAGGGAGGGAATTACGGACAAATATACCCTTGATTAAACTGTTTATTGATGCCGGTCTACACGGCAACCTTCTCTTGTTAGCGGTGTCGGGGGAACGCGAACGCTGTTTAGATATTCATCATCGTACGCAACATAATATCTTACATGATAATGTATACGTGGTGCGCTATCTGGTGCCGAAGCATTTTCAGCCCCGAACGATGGTTGTGTTAAAAAGAGGTCGCGTTGTTACATATAATTCGGCCTATAAGTATTATACCGAATTTTCAAACGAATTGTATAATTGTAACCCTCACTATCTTGAAGAACCGTTCGAGAAGAATGAGTATATCCTCTTGCATCTCTTGAAATGTATCGTGGAAGAAAATACCGCCTTCTTGAAAAAATCAGGGTTTGAAGAAGGACCGATTCACAAAGTCGACCGAATGAAATACGAGACCCTTTTGGCAAAAATGAAGGAAGAAAACGAAAAGTGTTGGTATGATAAGTATGTGGATAAAGAAGAGTTAGACTGGAAAAATGCGATAGAGAAGGAGGGCGTGTAATGTATTTGTTTTAAAAAATAAAAATAAAAAATAAAAAATAAAAATAAAAAATAAAAATAAAAAATAAAAATAAAAATAAAAATAAAAATAAAAATAAAAATAAAAATAAAAATAAAAATAAAAATAAAAATAAAAAAGGAATAAGGTAAGGTTCTTTTTTTCTCAACGTGGAGTGAAATTCATTTAAACTTACACAAAATTGAAATACTTTTTCATTATAAGGAGAATATAACCCCAAATAAACACAGCAAGAAACACGTGATTTAAAGTCAACAAAATGGATTTTATGAATAACAACTGTGTTGCGAAAAAGTATTTTCCCCATAAGTGCCAAGGTAAGTATGGAGCACAAGGGAGAGAAATTGTTTTCAATCACCAAGAATTGGAGCAATACTCAGAATCAATTGAAACTGTTCATATGTGTGATTTTCACTATAACTGGATAATAACATTGTCTCCGTTGAAAATGAGTGGGGAAACATTGTGTGATGCGATAGAAAATGATTTGTTGGCGAGGTTTAGAGACCATACAATTTTTCGGATCTGGCGTCATTATTTTAAGCAATACCCGAAAGGCGATGGAACATTGTATCTTTTAGAAGGGCATGAAGACGATAACATGCCTTTGAAAGGAGACAATCACATATGGGAATTGGAAGGTGTGTTTTGTTATATACAGTCGTCCATATTTGAACTAGTGCCGGTAACTAAACCGGATGTGATGAACTGGTTGTCAACAAACAAAGTGATATATCTATATCCGGCGAAAACATATGAACGGAATTCAAAAGAAACCGGTAGTATTGTTCCCGAAGAATACACCAACATTGCTAGAGATTTTGAGTTTTTTGGTTCTTATGTAGATATAAAAGAATATTTCTGGCGCAAAAATGAAGCAAACGAGTCCATCGTATTTCAGTGTTGTCTTAGTTTTATGTGTGATGAATTGACTGATTCGCGCATATTTGACTGGAATGTTGTTTATGGTGATTATCGTGTTAAAATGGAGGATGTTTATTTAATGAAAAAAGCATTGGTTAGTGGAAATCAACCAACGCTTGACCGATACAAACAATCATATATAACATGTAAACCCCATCTTCATGCTATTATGTGGGTGGTCTATGTGAGCACAAACCATGAATTATACTTGAATAATAGTTTTGGAAAAACGCCGGACTTGTATGTAGATGAAAAAGGATATAATCGTTTCTGGACAAATTTGGTGGATATGTTTGTGGAAGAAGGGTTAGCAAACCCCTTATTGTGTTTGGCTATTTCAGGCGAACGTCAACGAGAAGTAGGTATAAAAAAGCGTGATCATAATAACGTCATGCATACGAATTTTGAAGTAGTCAAAATGCTTATTCCTGCACACGTTAATGCGTTTGATAATATTTATGATGATTTGACACCGTGGCAATATTGGAATTGCTATGACAATCGTGTGTTTAATATTGGTTCATCAGCAAATGGCCATGATGCCTACGAAGAGTTTAGTAGGGATGAATCAATCGGTAACTTTTTAAGACCAATCCAATACCAAATTAACGGACAACGCGAGGAAATTGACGGCATGGAAACGGGCGAAATTCAAGAAGAAAATAAATCAACAAATCAAGAACAAGTTTTTCAAGACATTATGAAAATTTATGGGGTTGATCGTAAAGGCGCCGAAGAAAAAATAGATAACATGGTAAAGCGTGTGGTAGTAGAACATTATTAAAAATAAAGGCATAGTCCCAAAAGGTAAGTATTTTTTCATTTAAAAAGTATTTTAAGTTAATTTATTTTATAAATATAAATACATTTCTATATAAGTATAAGTTATAATAGTGGTATGAAAGAATAAAAATAAATAGAGATAACATAATTAAGGTAAGGTTTTTATTTCAAGGTAGAGAGAAATAAATAAAATAAATATATTTCATGATTAATTGTATAATGAGTCATTTTCAAAAAATTGAAATACTTTTTTGCTAATACCTTATCCACATAATCCCACAACCAACAAAGTAAAATGAGTTTTCAAAACACTGAAGCATTTCCCGTCTTAACTGGACCCACCTCAAAACCTCAGGCGAAGCAAGGAGGCACGCCATTTGTGTGGGCAAAATTAGTTAATGGCGAAAAGAAAGACCTCGCCATGGTTGAAGCCGAAAACAAGGCCAAAAAGGAAGCGGCTTTTGCGGCCCGTGTTGAACAAGAAGCGAAAAGAATGGAAACAGAGAAAGAGAAAGAATTACGCGCAAAACTTATCCGAGAAGGCCGGTCAGCCGAGTTTGCCAAAACAAACGCTCTTCGGATTGAGGCAGCAAAAGCCCGACAGAAAGAGGCAGACGAAAAATACTGCAGAGAAAATGGCTGGTGGCCACACGGCACGATCACCTATCGCAAGGTGGAAGGCGAACCACAATATGTTCCTTTCCCCAAGTCAAAGGTCAACGAAAAGAGTCTCCAATTCCTTCAGGAGTGGTTGACCGTGTTTCCTGAACTCGCAAAAATAACAACCATTGGCGAACTTCAGAGCGCATTTTACAGTGCGGTTGTGCCTTGGCTTGAAACCACCTCGCCTCGTTCCGTCTCTAATGTTGTGGTTTGGGAAGAGGAAAAATACGTAGACCAAAAGTTTAACAATGCCGAACTCCACGGCCAAATCAAGGCGTTGCTGGCCCAGGACAAACCCAACGAAGCGGCTGAAGTCATGCGCGCGGTTCATCAACTGAACGCCACGCGTTACCGGCATTTCCAAGAATGGGTGTTGAAGGAGGAGAAAGAATACTATCAGTCTACTAATAAGCACCCCAGCCGTTCTCCATGGGCACAATATGACATCTGGATTAAGGCCAAACACATCACCTGGGAGAATGTGCTTTTTGCGATGAGCAAGATTTCCGGCGCCTTTCCTGACGGTCTCATAGAAATTCAGGGGCATTTTTCCAATCCGACCTCGCGAATCAAGTGGATGGTTAGTTTGGAACCCTACCTCGCCACCCGATTTGACAGTAAACCAATGTCGGCAGCAAAAAAGAGGCGGCTGGATGAGGAGGACGATGAGGACGACGACTATTGGTAGAACTAAGGATAGAATTTAAAAAACAAAAAACAAAAAATAAATAAAAAACAAAAAATAAATAAAAAACAAAAAATAAATAAAAAACAAAAAACAAAAAACAAAAACAAAAAATAAATAAAAAACAAAAAACAAAAACAAAAAATAAATAAAAAAAATAAAACAAAAAATAAAACAAAAAATAAAACAAAAAATAAAACAAAAGGAACAAGGTAAGGTTCTTTTTTCTCTCAACGTAGAGAGAAAAATATAAATAAATAAATTTTATATCAAACTATATATGATAATTATAGGGTATTTTTATAAAATTGAATTACTTTTCCGCTTCTAATCTATACACAACCCAACAACCAACCAGAGTTTTAACGTTTACACCTTTTCACATTTAAAACGCCGAATTATATATTAATTTAAAATTGAAACCAATTAAATATGTTAATATTTATTAATAAACAATAATGGAAGAAGAAAATAATTGTATAATAATAAAATATTGTGCGAAAATTGAAGGAGAAAATGATGAAGAAAGATGTTTCGTATTAGATGAG
>JAURNI010000044.1 GCA_030830305.1 Alphaproteobacteria bacterium
TAAAAGACTTATCCGTTTCGCGTTCAACATTTTCATGGGGCATTAATATTCCAAACACCAACCATGTGATGTATGTTTGGCTTGACGCCCTCTTTAACTACCAATCTGCACTCAACACCGGTACAAAATTCCAAAATTTTTGGGAAAATTCCAAAATTTTTCACATAATTGGCAAGGATATCCTCCGTTTTCACGCCGTCTACTGGCCGGCATTTTTAACAGCACTTGACTGTACCCCACAAACACTCAGCGTTGAAGCAATAAACTCCGCCTGCAAACAAATACAGATTATAAGCCACGGCTGGTGGCTTGTTGAAGGAGAGAAGATGTCAAAATCACTAGGTAATACAATTGACCCATTCGAACTAATTGAATTATACGGGTCCGATTACGTCCGATATTTCCTGCTTCGTGAAGCCCACTTTGGCAGCGATGGAAACTTTTCCAAGGAAGGATTCGTTTTAAGAATAACATCGGAACTTATCAATAACATTGGTAATTTATGTCAAAGAACTTTTACTCTGCTACATAAAAATTGCAATGGAATTATTCCAAAATGCACGGTTTCTCATACGCTTTTAGAACAAAATCTTCCACAAGAAATGAAAATGTTGATTGATGAATTTAAAATCAACCAAGCAATCGATGTTATTATAAATTACGCATCAAAAGCCAACGAGTTCATTCAAGAACAAAAACCATGGGAACTATTCAAACAAGGCAAACAATTAGAAGGCGAAACAACACTTTATATTCTGCTTCATACAATTTTTGAAATTAAAGAAGCAATTTCCCCAATTTTGCCAGACTTTCACAAAAGAATTTCACAAGTTTTCCAAAATCAATCATTCCAAAGCGGAACAAAACTTAACCAAATTGAAAAAGTTTTTCAGCCATGCAACAGTTAAAAGACTACTCAATAATAGATCTTTCAGGTAAAGACTCAATTAAGCTTTTTAACAATCTTTCAACAAACTTAATTGAAGAGAAACCTCAAAGTATTGTGCACTCCTGCTTACTAACACCCAATGGAAGATTCATGTACGACTTTCTTTTCATTCAAGAAGAAAAAAAATACATTGCCGTTAATAAAAAGTTTGTAGACGGCTTTATTTCTTATATCAATATGTATAAGATGTCTTTGGATTGCAATCTTTCTAAAACCGAAATCAATATTACATGGAATAAAGATAAGGGGAAATTTCAAGACCCACGGCATCAAAAATTAGGATTCTACACATTAACAGAAAAATGCGGCAATGACTGCTCAATTGAATATCATATTAATCGCATCAGAAATAAAATTACAGACGGTTTTTATGATTTAACACAAAAAGAATCAATTATTCTAGATTACGGCTTTGATGATATCAACGCAATTTCTTATACGAAGGGTTGTTACTTAGGGCAAGAACTCATCGCAAGAACACACCATATGGGGATTGTCAGAAAAAAAGTCTATTATTTTGAATGTACACAGAGCTTGGAAAAAGGTGCTGAAATCTTACAAAATGAAACAAAGGTTGGTAAGGTTTTGGGTGGTTGTAATGGAGAGTACTTAGCCCTCATAAAATTTGAGAATGCAGATTTCACGAAACCGTTTTTAACAAACAATACCAAATTAACAATCAAAACTTAAAACCAAGTGCAATTCCGGCAAAATTTTGCCCGGAATTTTGTTCTGTCATACTACCATTTGAAAAATGGCGGAAAAAAAATTCGGCATTAAACGCACCGATATTCGTTCCAATTGCATTCCTTACACCAAAATGCAACCTTGAACTAATTCTGTCATCTGTTTTATTTTTTGCTTTCATATAAATTCCAAGCCCGGGTGCATAATAAAAATACTTCCAACCAAGGATTAGATCTTGCGAAATACCGGCAGCAAGTTGATTGTACACGGAGTAATCTCTTGAATGCCATGTTCCATCAGATCTTTCCGCCATTCCATTTTTTTTACCATCAAAGAATGTAAATTCCAAATTTAAACGAGCCGGCACTTTAAAAAAACTGGACTTTTGACTATACACAATACCACCATACATAAGGTTATATTTATACTTTCCATTACTGTCAGTGAATCTTTCAAAACCTCCATCACGAATTGAAACTCCACCAAAAACCATCAATTGATTATTTTTATTGGCAAATGCAGCATTAGAAAAAAATGTATCAAAAGATGGCACAACATTTTCAACATCAATTTTAGCGTATTCAAAGTTAGGTTGAATATACTTAAAATTCGGGTGAGTAAAAGCGTATTGAAGATCAAGCATTTTTGGATATGAAAGAACCCTTTCATCAATAATTTCATTGTTTTTAAAATATTCATCTTCAGGTTGTGAGATCGAGATATCATCACCCGCAAAAACATTACACACAATACACAGTGAAATTAGAAAAAACCTCATTCTTTAACAAAGCAAGAAACACTTTTTCATGAAACACAATTAAGTAATTTGTCAAGATTTTCTTGACATTTTTTGACTGTTATAATGTTTTAAAAAAAAATAAACACTATGCAAAATTCAAATGCTTGGCCCGTTTTAGAGGCACAAAGAATTTACAACCACATTAACGGAAAAGTTCCGGAAAAAGGCTTTGTACTTTTTGAAACAGGATACGGTCCTTCCGGGTTACCACATATTGGAACATTTGGGGAAGTTGTTCGAACGGTGTTTGTAAAATTTGCATTTGAACAATTATATCCTAATATTCCAACAAAATTATACTGTGTTTCCGATGACATCGACGGCATGCGTAAAATTCCGGAAAACCTTCCAAATAAGGAACTTTTAATACCTCATCTTAAAAAACCGCTAACTAAAGTATCAGATCCATTCTGCACTCACAAAAGCTATGGACACCACATGAACTCCCGTCTTTGCAACTTTCTTGACAGCTTTGGTTTTGATTATGAATTCATTTCAGCAACAGAAAAGTATGAAAACGGAGAATATAATCAAACCATGCTAAAAGTTTTGGAAAGGTATAATGAGATTATGCAATTAATGCTTCCAACTCTTGGTGAAGACCGCCAAAAAACCTACAGTCCATTCATGCCAATTTGCAATAAAACAGGTATAGTTTTAGAAGAAGGGGTTATTTCCACCAATCCACAAAAAGGAACAATTACCTACCGCAATGCAGTTGGTGAAGAAGTTGAAACGGAAGTTACAAACGGAAAATGCAAACTTCAATGGAAAATAGACTTCGGTGCAAGATGGCACACCTTTGGCGTTGACTATGAAATATTCGGGAAAGATCATCTTGCCAATGAACCGGTATATAAAAAAGTTTGCTCAATTTTAGGAACAAAACCACCTGTAAATTTTTGTTATGAACTATTTCTTGGAGAGGACGGAGCAAAAATTTCCAAAAGCAA
>JAURNI010000045.1 GCA_030830305.1 Alphaproteobacteria bacterium
ATAAATAATGATTTACCGCCAAAACAACAGAATTATTGATTGTGCAAAATATATTCTTACTTGCAGCAATATCGCTTCAACTATAGTTTTGGTTCCGGAGAAATCTTATATTTTTGGTATTAAAAATGAACTTATAAAACAGGCAACCGGAACTTTAGCATTACCGGAATTTTATTCTATTGAGGGTTTTGATTTTTCAAACATTACCCCCCATTTTGATGGTGAATTTATTTCACGAAATGCCGTTTTTGGAATTCTTTTAACCCTTGTACAGAATACTAACAGACTTCCAAAACAAGAAATTGCACCTTTTGTGCGTGCAATGATTGGTGAATTACCAAATCTTTACGCAAACAAAATTACACCAAATGATATTATCAATAATATTCCGGCAAATATTTCTACACATTATGAGGTTAACCTTAATTTATTTGTAGAAGTTTGGAAAAGTTTTGAAGTGTATTTGAAGCAAAGTGGATTTTTACCTTATTACGCAAAACAGGAAATCTTGCTTGAAAGTTTTTTGAAATATCTTAAAAATGAAAACAAACACCTTGTTATTCTTGATGATTTTGGAAGATCTCCAATTTTACAACATTTCATTCAAAAAACAAAAGAGGTAAATATAAACATAACTTTTTTTGCTCAAAACAATATAATCCATAATACGGAAATATTTACCGTGCAAACACCTTATTCTTTTGAAGGTAAATCCGTTGCTTTAACGGTGAAATATTTACTTTGTAATAATAAGGAGGCAAAAATGGCAATTGTTTGTGAGAATGAAGAATTAAAAAAATTAATTTCATTTGAGCTTGAACATCAACAAATACCACACTATGCCGATCTTTCAGATAAAGCTCAAAGCAATGTATTAATTCGTTTTTTTCTATCCTGTATTGAACAATCATCTATTGCAGAGATTATACCAATGCTTGCAATTTCTGATGACCAAAAAAAACATATACTTTTGTCCGTTCTGCAAAAAAAGCCTTGCCACATTGAACTCTGGACAGAAATTGTTTCAATGTTTAACCGTAACACAAATATAGATTTCGAATATATCAATACAATTTTTCACTTTATTACTGCAAACAAACAAAATTTTCTTTGCGATGCAAAAGATTTCACCGAGTTCATGCAATTTAAAAGCTTTTTGTTGAAAGAAATTAGGGAAATCAACACAATTGGCTTGAATGTGACGCAACATTTTATTATGCATGTTGCAAGTTCATGGAAAGTATTTTCTACAAGAGACAAATCATCAATTCATATTTGTTTGCTTCGTGAAACATGTTTATATGATTTTGATTATGTTATTTTGACATCAAGCTACAAAACGCAACCGAAAGGAAATGTAATTTTCTCGGCAGGAATGCGTAAGTACTACCGTTTCGATTCCATAGACACAAACAACACATTACTTCAAAACATTTGCGTTCCAATATTTTGTACCGGTGAAGTGATAGAATTTCAAAGTAAACCGTTAGTACTTTCTGAACAAATTACACATGGTAATCTTCTAAGATGTTCCCCAGATTTATGTATTACAGCAGAAAGTATACAAAATACAATTAATGCAACGGATTTAGAAATACTTTTCAAAAACCCGTTACTTTTTTACTATAAGAGCATAAAAAAACTTGAACCAATACCTTATGTATTACAAGAAGCAATGGAAGTTGGAAATGTTGTTCATAAAATACTAGACAAGGCAACAAAAAAAATTCAAGACGGTGAAGAGTTTGATTTTAAATCCTTTATTTTAAAAAATTTTTTACAGGAAGGTCTTAAACATTATATTACCTTCTTTGAGGAAGATATTTTAAAAATTTTAAAAGAATTGTTGCTCATTTATACTGCAGCTACAACAGTAAAAATTTTAACCGAAACCACTTTTGAATATACTTTACAAGTTGATGGAAATAATTTTGTGTTAAAATCTCGTGCAGATCGTGTTGATGCAGCTCCGGATACGGCAATAATTTATGACTATAAAACCGGTTCCGATTCAAACTTTCAAAATGAAATAAAAAACCTGGATAAAATCCAACTTTTGATTCCAGCATTATGCTTGAATGCGAAACATAAATGTGGAAAATATAAATTTATTGGTCTTGGAGAAGAGGTTGCACAACAGATTACTCAAGATATTCTTGATAGTTTTATACACAAAACAACAGATGTTCTACGAAAATATTTTATATTAAATCAAAGCCTTGAGATTGGAAAAGAGTTTTATTCGTATACTCACGTTGCAAGGGTTTAATGGCTGTTACCCAAGAACTTTTGAGCATCTAATGCTGCCATACAACCCGTTCCTGCAGCAGTAACTGCTTGGCGGTAGGTTTTATCCTGTACATCTCCAGCTGCAAAAACGCCTTCAATATTGGTTTTTGTTGTGCTGGGTTGAACTATAATATATCCTTCGTCATCAATATTTAAACCCGTGTTTTTAAAAATATCAGTTGAAGGTTTGTGCCCTATTGCAATAAAAACCCCATCTAAGTTAATTGTTTCATTTCCATTTGGAGTTTTTAAAACAATTCCTGTAACCGATTTTGGCTCATCTGTTCCAATAATTTCCTTAATTTCTGCATTCCAAATAACTGTTACTTTTGGATTGGACAAAAGACGATCTTGCAAAATTTTTTCTGCACGTAGAGAATCTCTTCTGTGAATTAGAAAAACATCGCTTGCATGGTTTGTTAGGTAGATAGCTTCTTCAACTGCAGTATTTCCACCACCAACAACAGCAACTTTTTTATTTTTAAAAAAGAATCCATCACATGTTGCACACCCTGAAACACCGTACCCTTGAAATTTTTTTTCGCTTTCTAAACCAAGCCACTTTGCTTGTGCACCCGTTGCAATGATAACTGATTTTGCTTGAAGTGCTTGACCTATGTCCGTTTGAAGATTGAACGGACGAGACGAAAAATCAACACTTGTTACCATTGCTTGCATCATTTCAACACCGACATTCTGAGCCTGTTTTTTCATTTGAGCCATCAAGTCTATGCCTTGAACAGCATTTTCAAAACCGGGATAGTTTTCAACATCGGTCGTAAGCATAAGTTGACCGCCTTCTTCCCAACCGGAAACAATTAATGTTTTAAGATTTGCTCGTGCGGAGTATATTCCGGCAGAATAACCTGCTGGGCCGGAACCGATTATGATGATATCATACATTAAAGAGTACTATCAATTTCTTTTTTAATTCCTGCAATTGCTTTTGCGGGGTTTAGACCTTTCGGGCAGGTATTTGTGCAGTTCATGATAGTGTGACAGCGATATAGCTTAAAAGTGTCATCAAGTTCTGCAAGGCGTTCTTTTTTTGCTTGGTCGCGGCTATCAACAATCCATCTGTATGCTTGCAGTAAGACTGCAGGCCCAAGATATTTGTCTCCGTTCCACCAGTAACTTGGGCAAGATGTTGAACAACATGCACACAAAATACACTCCATTAAGCCATCAAGTTTTTGACGATCTTCAGGTGACTGAATGTTTTCCTTTACAAGAGAGTTGCTTTGAGATTGCATCCATGGTTTAACTGAAGCATACTGTCTATAAAGACGACCAAGATCTGGAATGAGATCTCTAATTACTTCTAAATGTGGAAGAGGGTAGATTTTCACCTTTCCTTGAATTTCAGAAATAGGTTTTGTGCATGCAAGAGTATTTGTGCCGTCAATATTCATTGCACAAGAACCGCACACGCCTTCACGACATGATCTTCTAAATGCCAAAGTTGGATCTATTTCATTTTTGATTTTTATTAAAGCATCTAAAACCATTGGACCACATGTGTCCAAATCTATGTCATAGACATCAAGGTGCGGTGTTGAATCTAACTCGGGATTGTATCGGTAAATTGAAAAAGTTTTCTTATTTTTTGCATTTGTTGCAAAAAATTTACCTTCTTTACTTACTTTAGAATTTTTTGGAAGAAAAAAATCTGCCATTTGTAAATCAATTAGTTAAATATTTAAAAATCATCTTCGTCGTTAATGTCAAAGTCGTCGTAACTTACACCATCTTTGATATCTTTTGTTTGTAGTTCGTTTGGTACAATATCATCTTCAAAAATTTCAACAGAATCTTTAAATGATTTAATTATAGACTCTCTTGAGCAAACGCCAGTAGCAATTTCTTGTAATGAAAGATCAAGTTTTGATGAGTGTTGTTCTTCTTCAATTGGGGATTTTGCTCCAAGGTAAAGCATTCTAGCCCTTTGTGATGCTAAAACCACAAGCTCAAACCTATAAGGAATGTGCTCCAAACATTTATCAACTACAGTATTTTTGTTCATTGCAAAAAAATATTCATATAGCTAAACTAAGTGCTTAGAAGAATTAAATGTCAAGAATTTTTATTAATTACTTGACAACATAACAATTTTGTATATTACAACCATTATTCAAAAATGGTAAATATGATTACACGAGTAATTGAAAACTTAAAAAGCGAATTCAAAAATATTAAGTTTCTTCAAAAAAAAGAACTACAACAAATTACAATTGCTGTTGTTATAGCAGGGTTTTTTGCATCAATAGGTTTTTCATTATTAGATTTAGTTCTGAGTTTTACAATACATAAATTTTTGTTTATGTAATTGTTTGATGTGATCTATTTCTTGTATTATTGGTTTTAGTTCCAAAATTATAGTAAAATCCTAAGCCTGCACCTTGGCCGTTTTTTCCGGTGATGCCATCTTTAATTTGTCTGTATCCAATGTCAATTCTATATTGAGGATTGAACTTATACCCAAATGAAATCTGGCTTTGAGAAAGGTTTGTTTTTGCAATGTTCAAGCTTTGAACACTAGTCATTTTGTATAAATTATATACAAAAGCTGTTGTGAAGTGATCAAATAAAAAGTATGCCGATGTAGTTAGGTAATATTCTTTTAAATCTCTTATACCATATGCGTTTCTAATAAGTGCAATCTCTCCAAATACTCCAACAGTTGATATTTCCGTCTGTTTTTCATATTGTGCAGATGTAATATACGTACTTTCATCTTTTACAAAACTTGCATATGTTTCATCAACTGCTTGTCTGCGTAATGTAATACTGTAATTTAAATTATTTTCATTTGGTAATTTTGCTTTATTGATAAAAAATACGGAAAACGAAGCCGGAAGATCCGTGTCTCCTGCTACTCTTTTGTTTAAAACGGCTCCAAGTTCTTTTGGCATGGAGTGTCCAAATGTTCTTGTATTTGCAAAAACAGCATCATTCATTTTCGTTGTATCATTTTTAAATAGGGCAATATCGAACTGTTGTTTTGAATTTCTAAACATTTGTACATCCGAATGCAGTTGTAAACCGATTTTGTTAGAATTTGTATACCCTCCGTTCATCATCACTCCATAAAGACCGTGCCAGTCATTGTTAAATAAATTTGCATCAACATCGTTACCAATGGCAATATTCGGGCGAATTTTCCCAGCCATTAATTCCGTGTTATCATTATGAATACTTAATGCTAGCGTTCTTGATGTTAAACCATGATTGTCAAAAAATGTAGAAATTTCCGGCCCACCGTTAATATATTCACGCAATGCGTGTGGTCTGGTAAAACCGTTATATCTATTTGAAAGCGATGTTACCGTTTCCAGTGAAAAATATTTATTAAAGTTAAAATCAATATCGACATTTGTTGATGTCCGTAACATTCCGCTATTATTATTGGATAATTGATGATTTTCAGCAACAGTTAAACCCCTTACTTGGAAATCTATATATTTTTTATGTTCTTCAACCGCTGCATATGTTATATTAAAAAATGCAAAAAAACAGAATACAAGATACAGCATACTTACTCTTCGGAAATTGAACCGTCCCATGGGGTGTAGTCTTTATTTTTATTGATACTAGACTTACCATGCAAGTTAAATTGTGTATGTTTGTTTGGTGAAAATGCATGAAGCGTTCCTGTAACATCAGGTACATGAGACTTCATCCAAAAAAGGTGTTTATATTCGATTGGTTTCTTTGAGGAATAGTGCATCCATGCATGCCAATGTGCAGGAATTTTTGACGCTTCAACAATTCCGTCATAAATACAGATTCTCTTTTTTCTACCAAGGTAATCTTTGGATTTTAATTCATAATATTTATTATGGTATTCATCTTGACCTACCAACTTTCCCGTAAAAAACAACTTAAAGAAAGTTAGAAATTTTAAAATTTTAAACATTTATTTGAAATCAATTATATTATAATGACCAAGTTTTCGATTTAGTGCAATTCCATTTTTGTTATACAAATGGAGTTTTAAATTAGGTTTGTCAAGGAGTTTTTCGATATCATTAATATCATTTCCAATGATATTAACCATTTTTCCATGGTACAAAAGTTGCGGTTCAATTAATGGTAACCCAAAGATTGCCCTTATATGATTTTCAAACTGTGAGATATTGCATAAATCATTGGTAAAATGACCTGAGTTATGCGGGCGTGGTGCTATTTCGTTAAAAAAAATGTCTCCGTTTTGAAAAACAAAGTATTCAACTGCAAAAGTTCCGTCATGTTGAATATTTTCTGCTATTTTTTTTGTGTATTCAATCACTTTTTTTTCAATAGAGTGAATTTTTCTGGTTGTGAATCCATTAAAAGTAAGCGGAACGATAGATTCCCTTAAAATGCCGTCTTTGTGAATGTTAAGTGGTATTGGAAAAAAAGCTAAATTGTTCTTTTGTTTTGTTACAACACACGAAACTTCAAATGCAAAATCCAATTTTTGTTCAAGAATATATTCCGCCCCATTTTTTAAATGTGGCAAATTCTCAAGATTTTTAATTTTTGTTTGTCCCTTGCCATCATAACCTTCGGTTGCTGTTTTCAAAATGCACTCACCATTGTTTTCAAAAAATGTTTTAATATTACTTTTATCTTCAACTTTAATATACTTTCCAATAGGAATTCCCAAAGAGGAAGCAAATTCTTTCTCTTTTAATCTATTTTGTGCAATTCCAATAAAACTTGAAGATGTTTTTACTTTTTCCGAAAAGTTTGTTTCTAGAAATTCCAATGCCATTGCAGGAATATTTTCGGTTTCAATTGTAATGAAATCACATTCTTTAGCAAATTCAGCAAGTTTGTTTGTGTATGTAAACGGTGCAACAATTACTTTTTTTACATGCTCACTTGAACACGGTTCAATATCTTCAGAAAATATAATAGTAGTAAAACCTAGCTTACTTGCTGCCACTGACATCATCTTCGCAAGTTGACCTCCACCCAAAATTCCAATTGTCTTACCAAAAAACATTTTCGAAAATTAAAACAATCCCACCTGAAAAAATAAAGTTTTTTTGTCAAGGTTAATTAACCAAACTCTTTAAAATTAAATTAGCACAATGTCTGTTGTATTTTTTTGTTTGTTGTGTAGATGTAAAAATGTTGTAAATCCACCATAAAAATCCGGCATTGACAAATAATTAATGATACCAAAACAACAATGCGAGTGCAACGAGCATTGTTTGTTCTGATTTAAAATATTCCTTTGTCTTTCTTTTGAATCCTGAAAGATAGTGCCTTATTC
>JAURNI010000046.1 GCA_030830305.1 Alphaproteobacteria bacterium
AAGGTTTGATTGAAGAGATTGGAAATGCATTAAAAACAGGTCATCATTCTCAACATCAGCAAATTGGAAGTCTCTATAAAAAAATCATTGAACATACATATTCTTCGGTTGATGATATTAATAAAATTGTATTTGATAATGGAAAAGAAGCAATGTTGAAAGCCGGGAATATTGTATTTTTGGAGAATTCATGTTGCGAAGAGTCAAAAGTTGATAAACCAGTAATTTATTTCTCAAGTAAAAATGAAAACCTCCGAAAAAACATTGAATTTGTTGAAAAATATGGAAAAATATACAGCGAAATTAAATTACTTACAAATCCATCTTATGCTTCTGCAGTTTTATCAAAAACAGAATACGTATCTGCGGATACAACCAATTACAGTGAAGAAAACATGTATGCAACATTCATGCATTATTGCAAACTCACGTCAGATTTACCAATTCCAGACGATTTACAAGATATTTGCCAAGAGAAAATTGTCGGAATTGAATTGTTAAGTTTTAAAGAAGCGGTTCAAGCATTGAAAGACAATGGAAAGGAACAAAACAAAGAGTCATTTGATCATTTGATGAAAAAAGTGTCAATGAGAAACCAAGTTCCAATTGTTTTTCCAGAGAACCAAGATTCATTCGACGATTTTGTTTTTGACAATACAGAGAATACCGACAACATTGTTGAAGAAATTCAAGAAGCAACATTATCAAAAGAAAAGGAGGGTTTTTTAAACGAAAAATTGGACAATTTAATTGAAAGAATGCAAGACGAAGTATTCAATTTTTTACATTCATTTGGAAATTTACAAAATTCCAAAATTGCAATTGAAAGAATTGACCGTGGAAAAAAAACATTCAAGGGTACGCTTGTTAATTTCATTCTTAACATTGCGTCAGATTGGTCAGACATTAATAAGCTTGGTGTTTTTATTAAAAATAGTTTTTATATGGTGGTTGATATAATTCCCTCATTAATGAATAGTAAAAAGAAAATAAATGAAGATGAAACCAAAAAAATAGAAGATTATAAACACTGGGGCTTTGCTCAACGTCATTACGGGGATCTTAACAAGTACATTAATGATTATTTTAAAGATTTAAATGCATATGACAAAACGGATACTATCTGTTCATTTTTCCAAGACATTGCAAGAAGCGATAATTATTTACGTGAATTAAAAAATACTATTTCAAATATAACTACAATTGTGCAATTGGATAAAGAGACCATGTGTAAAATCTACAATTATTTTTACTTATCAATGTTTTATAAAATAATAACAAATTGCAACAATTATGTAGATTTTGCACCAATTAGTTTAGAAACTGAGGAAGAACTTGAAGAAATTGAAATCAGAGACAATAAGCAGATTTTCTTTGGAAAAGTGTCCGAACTCATTGTTATTATTTTAAACACAGATATGAAAAACAAAAAAATAGAAAATTTTACTTACAAAGAGTTGTCTGATAAATATCGCAAAGAAAGTCTTGCAGAGAAAAAAACAATTACTGATCGTTTAAAGAAACTTGAAAAATCTGACCGCAATGTCGAAAATATCATGAAAAAATACAAACTTGGTGAGTGGTTTGTAGATGATAGTGTTTATATATATGACAAAGCAACATATGAAAAAGAAACAGCAGAAGATGATGAGTCATTTGTTCAAGAAGAGGGTGACGAGGACAGACATGATAATGAAGACAGACATGATAATGAGGATGTGTAAAAAATTTATAATAATTATTTATTTATAAATTTTTCTATAAACAGCATGTTTTAAAAATTACCGAAGTTACCAAATATGGATCCATATTGGATGCAGGGCGTCTATCTTCAAAATATCCACATCCATCCTTTACAACTTGAACCGGAATGCGGACTGAAGTATTTCTAGTTCCCACTTCATAAGTGAATTTATCCATAGATGATGTTTCGTGTTTTCCAGTCAAACGCTTGTCATTGTCTTTGCCGTAAATGGCCAAATGTTCTTTGTGCGCATCTTGCAACTTTGGCATATACTCGTAAATTTTCTCAAGTCCTCCAGGACACCTTGTTTCATCGGTGCTGAAATTGGCATGGCATCCGGAACCATTGTAATTTAAAAACGGTTTGGGGTCGTAGCAAATAAAAAGCCCGTATTTTTCGGCGGTGCGTTCCAAAATATATCGCGCCATTAGCAAATGGTCTGCTGCCAGAATCCCTTCACATGGACCGATTTGAAACTCCCACTGATTTGGCGCCACTTCGGCATTGGTTCCCGATACTTGAATACCAAGTGTTAAACATGTATACAAAAATTCTTCAACTATTTTTCGCTGTGTTGCACATAATCCTACCCCGCAATAAAATCTGCCTTGAGCTTCATATTTATCAAAGAATATATTGGTAGGCGTAGTTGAGAAGAAAAATTCTTGTTCTAATCCAAACCATGGTTTAGCATCTAGATTTTTATTAAATATGTCTAGTGCTTGTTGTCTATTTGCAGTTTCGCACAAAACCAAATAATATCCTTCATGTTTTAAACAATGGAACACAGGTTTCAAAATTATTTCCGTATTCCCGGAGTCTGATGCTTGGCCTGTAGATGACCCATCGTAACTCCATTCGGGAAATATATCCACATTTTCGGTGACTTTTACCTTACTTCGAAATTTACCCTCACCGTCCAACCATATATATTCAAGAACTTGTTTCATTTGTATTATCTTGTAAATAACCTTTATATAAAATTTATAAAATTGAACTTTTAGATTTTATATTTTTCAAATGCATAAAATCAAACTCCAAAAAAAATGAACTTCAGTAAATATTCCAAATACAACAACAACAACAACAACAACAGGTCACCCAAGCCTTTCTGCCCTGTTTGCAAGAAGAATGGAAGACCCGAATCTGAATACAATTCTCACTTTATCCGCGAAACATCTGATGAAAATAGCGCAATTATATGCCCAATTTTATTGAATATGGAATGCAATCATTGTGGTGAAAAAGGACATCTTGTTGCTAGATGCCCTAGAAAAAAGTGCGTTTTCTGCAATGAATTTGGACACACCGTATCCAGATGCACTGCTGGTTCACAAGAAGAAATTAATCGATTTTTAGATGAAAGACATAATAATTATGTGCAAAGACGTGATTTCGGACAAGATTTCAGACAAGATTTCAGACAAGATTTCAGACAAGATTCAAGACAAGATTCAAGACAAGATTTCAGACAAGATTCAAGACAAGATTCAAGACAAGATTTGAGGTATGAGCAACCAGAACAGTGCATTAAAACACAAGTTGATGATTTTCCATCTTTGTCAAAGAAACCAGTAAAGACAGTGGAACAAATAAAGGGATATGCAAACATTGCAACAATCGCAGCACCTTTACAACCTCCTAAGCCGGTTTTAAAACCAGTTGCAAAACCGGTAGTTGAGGAGGAAGATTATGAAACAGATGATGACGATGTAGATGATAATGATTCGGTATATTCGAGTAAAATACCAGATGATGACAACTGGTAAAGATAACCGCAGGTTATTGACAGGTAAAGATAACCGCAGGTTATTGACAGGTAAAGATAACCGCAGGTTATTGACAGGTAAAGA
>JAURNI010000047.1 GCA_030830305.1 Alphaproteobacteria bacterium
ATGTACCACACAATAAGTATCCATAGAATTCCTTTTACCAAAATCCAATTAATAACTTTGTTTTGATAAATTCGCGCATTGCCTCTGCATATAATACAACATGGATTGCGATTCAGCCATACTTGCATACACCGTTTATGGGTGTAAACTGTGCATTTGCAGTCAAAATAAAGGTGTTTATAATCCACTAAATACATGTGGTTCGGGTCATATGACCGACATGGTTCTAAACAAATATAACAACTATTGCGCATTTTATATATAAAAATAAAAATTACCTGCGTATTATTATCCAGCTATATCTAATAAATCCGTCAGAATGTTTTATTGATTTGCAAATATATCCGGTATGGTTATCAGTATGGTATTGTTCAAGAAATGTTACATCAGATGTCCAAATTTCACGTAACTCTAATTTTTTACCAATTTGTACTATATTGTTTTGCAATTTTACAGATATGTTTTTTCTACACAGGTCTGCTCGAATATGTCCAGGACAATATGACAATATATTATCGATAATTTCTTCGGGATACATTTAATTATTTGGTGAATTGTGTTTATGTGAAAAAAAATAAATAATATGTTTTCAAGTTTTATCATTTTTGTGTTCCTTTTACCAAGACATGAAAACGGTTTTTGAACGTTTTTTTTAATTTTAGACAAACCTCATCCGATTCCATATCTGATAAAATGGTGATCTGACTAATCACCAATTCTTTTTTATTCTTGCAAAATTCTTCATAAGCTGACGCAGGTGAATGTGCGCGAGATTTTAACAATTCTACAATAAATATATCAATCTGTTCCAAGAATCGCGGACACAGAGAGACATATTGTTTGCGTTCAACCGGTTCGATATTATCTTCCTTCTTTCGGAAATAGTATCTTGCACTTTTAAACATTTTATCAAGAACATCGCCTTTGTATCCTGCATTTTGCAACCGCTGAACTTCTTCATCAATTTGCATTTTAATTGAATCTTGATTTGCCCATTTGTTCCATACCTCCTTGAAAATTTTGCGATCATCATATTTATGAACGATGGCAAAATGTTTCAACTCTTCCATAAATTTCTCCCCAAAATCATGGCGCAAAGTTTGGGTCGACAATTTTAACTCTGGGTCAACAATAAAGAGCTTCTTTCGGATATTGGTTTTTTGAGACATTATTAATTATAAAAATAGTTTCTTTTTGTTTATTTGGATATTAAACAAAAAAATATTTCAATTTTATGGAATGTTTTATTATATAATAATACTGGCGACCACAGTCATACAAATTTTTATTTTTTCATTACTCATTTTTTTACTACACTTTTTTTATTCTTTTTTACTACACTTTTTTTATTCTTTTTTACTAAACTTTTTTTATTCTTTTTACTAAACTTTTTTTATTCTTTTTTACTACACTTTTTTTATTCTTTTTTACTACACTTTTTTTATTCTTTTTTACTACACTTTTTTTATTCTTTTTACTAAACTTTTTTTTTCCACCCTCAGAACGTGCTGCTTCTTCTGCTTCTTCTGGACTCCATTCATACATACTTCTTTTACTTTCAAGAAATTGGTCATGTTCATTTTGTAAAGTACCATGTACATTACCTTCCGGTAAATTTGTAATTGGTATTACAGCATTTTCCGGTAATTTTGTAATTGGTATTGCTTTGGCTACCGCTAAACCCTCTTCATATTGGTTATGATGTTCTGCATTAATTACCGGTAAATCTAAAACTGGGTTATAATGTTCTCCTGTTGCTACAGAATACTTTGTTGCTATTGTTGGTATTATTACTCCGTGCCGACTAAGAGTCTCTACTACTTGACGATGGCCATTCCGAGATGCAACCATAATAGGCGTTTCTCCATCAATTCTCTCATTATCCAGATATGATTTGAACGCAATGAGAATCTTCACTACTTTATTATGGCCATATTTAGATGCAACATAGATGGGTGTTTCTCCATCATTTCTCGCCCGATTCACATTTGCTCTGTGGTTGATGAGAATCTTCACTACTTCATCATGGCCATATATACACGCAGCAAAGAGGGGTGTTTCTCCATCAAGGTTTGCCAGATTCACATCTGCTCTGTGGTTGATGAGAATCTCCACTACTCGAAAAAAGCCCCATGCAGATGCGACATAGAGGGGTGTTTCTCCATTAGTTTTTGCCTGATTCACATCTGCTCCGTGCCGGAGGAGAAAGTCCACCATTTCAAGATTGCTCCGCCGAGATGCAATATAAAGGGGTGTTTCTCCATCAGTTTTTGCCTGATTCACATCTGCTCCGTGCTCGATGAGAGCCTTCACTACTAGATGATGGCCCGCCCAAGATGCAATATAAAGGGGTGTTTCTCCATCATTTCTCGCCTTATTTATAGCTGCTTCGTGCCGGAGGAGAATCTTCACTACTTCATCATGGCCATATATACACGCAGCAAAGAGGGGTGTTTCTCCATCAAGGTTTGCCAGATTCACATCTGCCTTGAGATTAATGAGAGTTTCCACCA